>CALUTF010000001.1 GCA_944323595.1 Candidatus Gastranaerophilales bacterium
TTTGAACGCCCTAAAATTCTGTTTAAAATAGCACTAATCGCCTGTTCGGACGCTCTGAAAAACATATCATGCTCATCATCAATTCGGACTTTAGTTACAAAATAGAAGCTTTTGTCCATCAGAGTATTAACATTTTTACTGATTCCCAGAAGCCGGAATGTAAACCCGGGGGTAAAAAATTCATCACAAGTTTCCTGCAATACCGGAGGAAAAACATCCTTATACCACTGGTATTGATAATATAATTCACGAGATTCAATTGAGTCTAATGTTTCATTTGTCATTTGTCAGCTAACTATCCCTGTTAAATTATATGTTCGAACATTCGGGTTCATCCCGCTATAATAACAATATGAAATTATGCACAACTTCACATCAACTGTTTAATGTATTTTCTTAAAAAGTCATAAACCACGGGATTGATTTTTATAATAAAATACATTTATGGTAAGAAATGTCTATATCCACATCCCGTTTTGCAAATCCAAGTGCAATTATTGTTCTTTCATCTCATATCCATGTATTAGTTTGAAAGAAAAATATCTTGCCGCACTTGATGAGGAAATTAATCATTTTTATAAAGGGGAAATTTTAAAGACATTATATTTTGGCGGCGGCACTCCGTCTTTATTAAAGCCGGAAGAATTTGCAAGAATTATAAAACAATTTAAAACAACAGAAGAAACTGAAATAACTGCTGAATTAAATCCTGAGGGTTTGACTTTTGAGTATATGCAAGCATTGAGAATACTCGGGATTAACAGAATAAGTCTCGGGTGCCAGACATTTGACGAAAAAATCTTAAAAATAATAGCAAGGCGCCACAATGCAGAAGATGTTATTAATGCAGTTAAAAATGCAAAACTTGCGGGATTTGCAAATATCAGCCTTGATTTTATTTACGGGCTGCCCGAACAAACAATTGAAATTTTCGAACAGGATTTGAAACAGGCACTTTCTCTCGGGATACAGCACATCTCGCTTTACGGATTAAAAATCGATGAGGGGTGTTATTTTTATCATAACATGCCTGCCAATCTTCCTGACGATGACCTGCAGGCCGATATGTATAAAAAAGCTATAGAGATTTTAACGGCAAACGGTTTTGAACATTATGAAATAAGCAACTTTTCCCTTGCAGGATTTAATTCAAAACACAATTTAAATTACTGGGACAATAACACCTATTATGGCTTTGGAGCCGCAGCACACGGGTATATAGACGGAGTAAGGTACTCAAATAAAGAAAATCTTGAAGATTATATTAAAAATCCGCTGCTCCATGCCGTAGAACATATTGTCACCGGACAGGAAAAGTTAGAAGAAGAAATTTTCTTAGGATTCCGCCGCGGTTGTGGACTCAATACAGAACAAATTAACAAAAAATTTGATATTAATTTTGCAAATAAATACCAAAATATTCTTCAAAAATATATCCAAACAGGTCATATACTTAAAACAAAATACGGATACAAATTTTCTGATGACGGATTTATGCTGAGCAATCTTATACTTGCGGAATTTTTAGAATAAAAAAGGCTCCTCTGTTGAGGAGCCTTTTTGTATCCTTATTTTAATTGAACTTATTATGAAACAGCATCTGCGGCATCATCAATATTATCTACTACTTCTTCAACAATATCATCCGCTTTACCTCTTTTAAACAAATTAGCAGCGGCATCCCAGGTGTGTTTAGTTACCCATTCACAACCTTGAGCAAGTTTGTTAATACCTTTCTTAGCCCAGCCAGCAGCATCATCTAATTGTTGAGGCTTGAAGCCCAATTTATTAGCACCAACCATAGCACCTGCTACAACAACAGCAGCCAACAAAACTTTACCAATGGTTTTCATTACACTGCCTTTTTTCTTTTCTTCAACAGGAGCATCTTCAGTTTTTGTATATTTGCCCTGACGGTTAATCAATTCCTGAATATCTTTTTGAGAATTAGCAGCCTGAGTTTTAGGCGCTTCACCGCGAAAACTTACACCTGACACAGAATAAATCATTTGGATAGCCTCCTTTATTATTACCTTTACACTTTTAATTAAGATTTACACACTAAATAAAAACCAATAACAAAATAATTTTGACTCAAAATTGAGAGTTTTTCAATAATTGTTACAAAAGTTTACGATAATTTTGGAATATTTTTTTCTGATGTGTAATCTATATTGTTACAGGAGGAAAAATCAATGGCATCAGAACAGGAAACATTAATATACGTTGAAGAAAATGATAAGGCAGAAGCAGGAGCACAGACTAAAGGATTTGCAAAAAATTCAGTAAAAAACAGGGCATATATCAACACTCTCGGTGTTGAACTCGGTTTAAAATATCTGGCTTCCGAGGGAATAAATGTTTCTAATCTGCATAATCTTCATTCCGTACATAAATTCCTTGAAGAATTTGATATAGCAGACATCATTTTGCCCAATGTACATATTGATGTCCGTGTTGTATTCAATGACAAATATATTTTTGTTCCTAAAAGTCATTTTGAATATGGTTTGACCCCTGATATTTATCTTGTTTTACAACTTGCAGAAGATCACAGCCATGTAAAAGCTCTGGGATTTTTTAAACCTGAACTTATTAACAAAAAAGATGCCAATAAAGATTATTATTTTATTCAAAAAGAAAAACTAACGCCTATAAATAATCTTAAAACATTTATTGAAACAGCTTCTAATAACACGACCCAAGAACTTGATGAAAATACCTTATTTCTTTCTGAAGCACGTTTTATTTCTATGATAGATAACGATATCACCAATGAAGATAAAAAAGATCTTATAGGGACACTCCTGAAATCAGATGAACTTAGAGACAGACTCATTGAATTCAGCAATTTTGAAATTCTTTCATACAAAGCAGTCAACGATAATGACATGCAAAATGTAATTGAAAATACAGCCTCTGATATTAATCCGCAGGCTGCTACCCCATTAATTACAGAAGCTGTAGATATGATTTCGGAAGAACCGGCACAGAAAGAAGAACTAACAGCACAAACCTTGGACGAATTTGAATTATTTGACAACAGCACAGATGAATTTGATACCCAAACAGAAGAAACTACTGCAGAAAGCCATGAAGAATTAAATATTACAACTGACGCAGAAGCATTAGAGTTTGAACCGCACGCTGAAGAAAACATTCCTGAAATAACAGAAGATATCACAATCCCAGAACCTCAAGAAAATTCAGAAGAAACTGCACAGGATGATTTATCTCTTGATGAAATTTTAGCAGAACCTGACATGCAAAATATACTAACAGAAGAAGATTTATCTGCTAATCAAACAGTTGATTTACTTTTTACAGATAACACAGAAGACGAAAATCACGCCTCAGACAGTGATATCGAATTTATAGATACACAATCAGAAACTGAAGTGTCTGAAAAAGATGAAATGCTCGGTTATACAAGTCCTCCGGAAGATAATACCGGAGATCAGGAACTTATAAACTTTGATGATATTGACGTAAGTCTACCTGAAAACATTGAAGAATACAGACACGATGAATACGGAACAAATGATGCGGTTGCTTTTGATGTATTAGAACCTATGGCACTTAATGTTGATTTGAGCGATGATGACGAAACCGGAAGTTTTATAACTACACTATCAGAAGACGGAAAAACTACATTAGAAAAGACACAAACTCCAGAACTTAAAACTGATATTATTGATGAACAAATAACAGGAATAGGTGCTCTTGATACACTTGGTTTTGCAGCAGATATTGAAAATAATATACAGCTTGAGGATTCTATTAATCTTGATTTAATTGATTCAGAAACAGAAAAAACTCAATTGGCAGATAAAGAGATAAGTGTTGACATAAATTCGCTTCCAACACTGGATACTATCGACAATTTTGACAATCTTAATATTGAAGAAAATATCAAACCTGTTGACGACACAGAAGAAACTCTGCCTGATGCAGATATAACCGGTGAAACATTACCAGAAATTGAAGAATTTGATATCAGCAATCTTGAAGAATTATCTTCTACGGAAAATTCTACCGGAAGTTTTACTGAAGAAATATCAGGCTTAGAACCTATTGAAAATATTAATACCGGTAATATAGATGACTTAAGCTCTGATATTGCACCTCTGCCGGCAATAGATGACCTGTCTCTTGAACCTGAGATGCTGACAGAACTCAACGATAATACACAAAATTTGGAAACTTCTGATAATATTGATGATTTAAAACCAATAGAAAACCTTGAAAGTTTAAATTTTGAACAGGAGCTTACTCCTCCGGAAGTTACAGAGGCAGATAATACAGAAAACGATTTGCCGGAAAGTTTAAGCTTTGACAATATTATGCCTTTAGAAGAAAATAACTCTGCGGTAATTGACCCGGAAATCACTGAAATAAAAGAAGATTCTACTATTGAAAATAATCAGGAACTGTTAAATTTTACAATGGAAGAATTACCTGAATTAACAGAAACTGACGAAAACACCAATAACCAAAATTCCGAGGATATAATAAATTTCGAAACTGATAGTTTACCTGAAATTAATGAAATATCTGACAACACTGTAAATAACCAACAGGATGAATTATTGAGCTTTGCGCCTGATGAACTGCCTGAAGTACCAGAAGCTGCAGAAGATAACAACAGCTCCAATCAGGATGAACCGCTAAATTTCACAACCGATGGTTTACCGGAAATTAATGAAAGCACTGACAACAATGAAAATAATCAACAGGATGAATTATTGAGTTTTGCGTCTGACGAATTACCGGAATTAAGAGAAAATTCTGATACCAGCGAAAATTCAAATCCTGATGAAATTTTGAATTTTACTGACGGAGAATTACCAGAAGTAAACACCATGTCTGAAAATGGTGAAACAAATCAACAGAATGAATTATTAAGTTTTGCACCAGATGAACTCCCGGAAGAAACAAATACTTCCGAGAATAATACAAGCGAAAATCAAAATGAACTTTTAAACTTTGCTTCAGATGAACTATCAATGAAAACTGAACAGTCAGAAAGTGTATCTGCAAATGAAACATCCGAACTTCTTTCATTTGCAGATGATAATTCATCTCAAACAACAGCTGATGAAATCCCATTTACATTGTTAGAAGAAAGCGGAGATGCTCCAAAACCAATGAATCCAGAAGAAGCTACTCTGACTTATGATACCCCAGAACCTAAATCGGAAGAAAACTTATCAGCAGGAATTACCAACGATTTATCAGAAATGCCTGCGGAATTAGATTCAAAAAATCTGCTTGCTGAAATCGACACATTACTAGGTACAGATTCTCAACACGATAACGATGATGATGACGATGAAAACGAAGTAGAATTTATAGCACCGGAACAGGATTCACAATCAGGATTACAGCCACAACCGGGGATTTCAGACCACGAACTCACTCCTGAAGAAACAATCTATATGCAAACAATGGCAAAAGAAAAAGGCAAAAAAGGTATGACTATGCTGCTTGTGGTAGTTGCAGCACTGATGGGAGTTCTTACATTGACAACATTTATAAAAAATGGTAAATCTTCACAAACTGCAAACTTACCGACTGCATCAGAAGGAGAAATTATTGACAACCTTAGCAATCCGCCTGAAACTCTCCCCGTAGAACAACCACCTGTAGAAACAAATATTCCTGTAGCTCAAATGCCTAAAACACCTGAAACACAAGAAGCGGCTGAAGCAAAAGCACAAACGGAAATGCCTGCCGCAAAAGTAACTGCGGCGCCGGTTAATGAACCCGTTGTAAAAGGTCAGTTTGCACCTGAAATAAAAAAAGTAACATTTGAAATTCCTGATTATCTTTCATATAGCGAAGGTATAAGAAAATATCTCCAAACTGTCGGAAGAAGCGTCAAGCTTTCAGCAACAAGCGATTTGCTTCTGACAACAGATTACTCCAAAACAGACAGAGTAAAAGTAGCACTGACACTGACCCCTGCAGGAAATATTAAAAAAGCGGATATCGCAATAAGCAGCGGTTCGGACCCAATCGACCAAATAGTGTTACAATCTGTTAAAAATACTCTCAACATAGTAAAACCCCCAGCTGATGAGGTCAAAGGGGATGAATTTAATTTGGCGGTTATCATGAAATTTTAATTATGATATAATATTGCTGGAACAAGGAAATTCATAAGAAGTGGAATTAGCTCAAGACAAAATAGACTTAATAGAGAAGATTATAAAAAATGACAGAAAATTTGCAAACAACGAAGATTTGTATGATGACTTCTTTAATGAAACTTGCAAACGTTCACTCGTCATAGTAAAGACAATAACTTCTGATGCGACGCTGGAAGCCTATTTACGCAAAATAGCAACCACGTCTATTTTAAATGTCTTGAAAGATTCCGGAAGATTAAGACGGAGCAGAAGCGGATTTACACCAACCAGAGAAGTTTCGCTTGAGACAGTTTCACAGAGTCCGGCTCTGGACTATTCAGATGTAAAAATCGTTTACGATGAAGTAGAAATAGCCAATACTCCTGAAGATTTAATGCTTCAAAAAGAAGTTGTACACAGAGTTATTTCAGCATTGAAAAAAATTGATGAAGAAGAACCTGACAAACAATTTTTGACTATCTATAAACTGCGTTATGAAAATGGCATGACCCAGAAAGAAATTGCTAATGAGCTTAATTTATCACAATCGGAAATTTCCAAAAGACTTTTCAAATTAATGGAAAAAGTAAAGCAGTTTTTTAATTAAAATCGGGATTTTAAAATATGAAATGTCCTATATGCAAAAAAACAATTCCTGATGATTCAATAAAATGTCCGTATTGTAAAACAAGAACAGGTTTAGTCTGCCCGCACTGCAACACGGTGAACTCACTGTTTGAATTAAAATGCAAAAAATGCGGTGAAGAAATTTTAAAAATATGTCCCGAATGTAAAAGTGTTAACTTTCCGACAGCAACAAAATGCCGAAAATGCAGTTATGATTTTGGCAGCAGTACAAAACCTGCAAACTATAATCCACTTGAATATCAGTCACAGCTATACACACAGAGTAATGCTATCAACCTTTTAACAAAAGGGATTCTGTCTAAAGATAAAAAGATTTTCTCACTAAGCGGCGCCAAAGGGATAGGAAAATCCGTAGTAATAAAAAAAGTGCTTGAAAATCTGCGCGACAATAATTACCTGTATTGTATAGGCAAATGTACACCAATAACCCAGCTTACATCAGGCGGACTTGTACAGGATATGTTGTTAAATATCTTCAATCTGCCTATATTTTGTGTTAACAATACAAAATTTAAAAAAGATGCCTCAAAATTTTTCCAGAATGAATTTCCTACATTATCAGGAACAGAAGCTCTTGATTTAATTAACTTTTTATACCCGTCACACGATGATAATTTTGAAAATCTTATACTCAACAAAACAAAAACTTTTAATCTTTTAACAAAAATATTTTCCATCATAAATGCACAGCAGGATATTCTGTTTGTTATAGATAATTTTGACTTTATAGACGGTTTTTCATACGAATTTATCTCAAATTTTATTAAAAAAGAAGCTGTCTGGAAAAAATTAAAACTAATCCTTGTATATAACGAAGCACGCCCTGCCAAGGGATATTTTTCATTCCCTGACAAAAAAGAAGACGCATATATGGATTTAGGAATTGCTCCGTTTGATAAAAAAGGCATGCAACTATTCATAGAGCATTTTGAAGAGCATATAAAAGATTATCCGTATATTGAACCTGAAGAAAGAGAGAAAATTTTCAAATTAAGCGGCGGCAATCCGTCCTACCTTGAACAAATTTTGAGTCTGAAACTTGATTGTCACATAAACGATTACACTTTTGACCTTCCTATTTCATACACCGAAACAATAAGCAAAAGAGTGGCGCTTCTTGAAGTTGCAAATCCTGCAGCATATAAAATTTTGACAGGTGCAGCAGTTTTGGGAGATAAAATCAATTTACAACTTGTGAAACAAATTTTTGATTTTAATGATAATGACTTCAATGATACGGTAACTTACCTTGAAAAAATGAATTTCATTGAACCATATAATTCAATTTTTGCAGAATTTAAAAACATCTCGCTGTGGGAAAATATACTTTCAAGCGCAAAAGTTTCCGAAAAATTCATTGAGACAAACAAACAGCTGTACGAAGCTCTGAGTCCATTGACATTGAATTCAAATGCCATTTTCGGCATAATAGCCCAAAATTTGAAACATAATGAACTTGCCTTGAAAATTTGGACGAAGAATACAAGACTTTCAGCAGGCATAGGTGACACAAATCTTTATGCAATTTCACAAAAACAATGCCTTGCCCTTATAAACGAAATGGATGAAAGTGAAACTCTAAAAACACGCTATAACATCTCAGAACGACTTGGAAAACTTCTTGCCGACACAAACCCTAAAGAGGCAATGGAATATCTCCCTGATGCAATTGCAAACGCGCAGGCTGTGGGTGATACCCCGAGAGAAATTGAACTTTTAGGCTACCTTGCATCCTGCTGCAGAAAAACAGGCAACTACTTCGGTGATGTTGAATGCATAGACACCGTACTGGAAAAAGTAAAACCAGAAAAGACTCTGGAAATTGCATTGCTTAAAGCATCAAAATTGCCGTCGCTTCTAAACATCGGGAATTGCGGTCAAATTATCAATATGATTGATAATGAAATCATGCCTGTGCTTGATGAATACTTAACCAAAACATACACAAACAAACTTATACCGGAAAGTATTGTACAGGAAACATGGATTAAAACATACCTGCTTCTTGCAAATGCATTGATAATGCAGGGCAATGACCGTTCATTTGAAATTTTAACAATACTGTTTGACATAATCCAAAGAAATAACATTCAGGATGAATTATTCATCTGCAAATGTAAATTAACACTTGCTTTCGCAAATACAATAAAAGGCGATACAACAACCTCAGAAGAGATTCTGGAAGAAATTCTAAAACTATACAGAAATAACATCATGGATAATGAAACAATTATCCGCTGGAATTTCGTCAACATAATTAATAACTTTATCCGCAAACGCTACGACGGTTTGCAGGAAGACTTGTTCCAAATAGTAACCTTTGCAAACAACAATGGTGATAATTTCACGAAAAATATCCTGAAAACATTGCTTGGTAAAATATTCAAAGATAACGAACAATCCAAACACGCAATGGAAATCTACAGCGACCAGATAACTTATTTTGCAAAAGAAAAAATGGCACTGGGCGCCCTTTTAACATGGTATCTGATAGCAGATGCAGCACTGATAACAGAGGGACCGCATAATGCAATTGACATCGCTACACAGGCTCTGGATGTTGCAAAAAATCCAAAGATAGACAACTATTTCTTTAATATTTTACTCCGAATGGTAATCGTAAAAGCCTGCATAACAGTATCAGATTATGAACAGGCAGAGATGCATCTTGAAAGCGCAATTAATCTTGCAAAGAAATTCAATTTGAAAGATTTGTTATCAAGGCTGTATCTCCTCTACGGCAAATATTATCAGGAACTTGGCTTTGTAAAATCCTCACGGCAGCCTGACCAGCTGAGAAATGCAATGCTTATGTTTGAAAAAGTTTCGACTCTTGTCAAAACCACAAGAAACAACTACGTCCATATCAAAAACGAAAAATCCAAAAATGTTTTAAAATCATTCTGCCAGCTTAACGGAATAAAAATCTAACCGGCATATTATTTTTTTCTGCATAAATACAAAACATTATCGTCATAATCTGCCGGGCCGACTATCGGACGACTATTCTCCGGCATATCTTTACCGTTAATCTCTTCAATAAAAAATCCTGCATTTTTCAAATACATCGGGAAATTATCACCAAAAATTTTTATATGGTCAGCCTGACCGTAATAAACTTCTCTTGCTAACTGACTATCAACCTTGAATTTATCAAATGTATCATCGTAACTATGACGGACAGGTACTGAAATTAACGCAAATCCGGTGGATTTTAATACTCTGTAAATTTCATTTATTGCTTTTTTATAGTTCTCAACATGCTCTAATACATGGTTACAGATAATAATATCCCATTTTTCATCCTCGCAATCGATATTCTGAATATCATACACAACATCACATACACCGGAAAACTGTGAAATAAAATATTTAATACCGGCATTATCAAAAATCATTTTCTCTGATCTACCAAGACTAAAGCCCAAAACTTCTTTATTAGAAAATAATTCCTTATTATTTTGGACAAAATATGCCATAATTCTATGCCGAGGTAAGGAACCACATTTCGGACAGACTACCGCTTTATAATTGTCGAGATAAATATTAGGATTATACTTTGGATTAACAAAATCGAAATCCAAAAAATGTCTGATATGATTACCGCAACAAGGACAATAATATTTTTTCGAACCGCAATATAATTTATAATACTTGTTAATACCTCTGATAAATTTAAAACAATAGAAATAAATTTTAGGAATACCAAGAAATACGGCAACAACAAAACACTTAAATTTTAAATCCGGCGCGGCATTAAAATAACGCCCAAAATTATTAAATATTTTCCGTTTTTCTATAAATTTTAATTCTTTATGAGTATTCTTAACTGCAAAAAATATAAAACAACGTACTATCTCAAAAAACAAACATTTATTTTCATCAAATTCAGTAAAATCTTTTAAAGATTCCAGTTCAACGAAATCAAGTTTTAATTTTTCCTGTTGTTCATTATTGACTTCAATTGTCCGCATACTTTCACCCTGATAAAATTTATACCTCTATATAATTTAACTCAAGCAATTATTCTAATTTTTCATAATTATTTTTTACACAAATAAATAATTTTATCATCATAACTTGCAGGCCCTACAACCGGTCTGATAAAACGCGGCATCTTTTTGCCGTCTGCAGTTTCAACTGAAAAACCTGCTGCAGTCAGATAATCACTAAAATTTCTTCCGAATATTCTCAAATGGTCATTCTGTCCGTAATATAGTTTTCTCTTCAAATTACTGTCTGCATATAGATTTTCCACAGTGTCGGAATATTCATACAAAACAGGAACCGTCATAAGCATAACACCTCCCTGCTTCAAAATTCTGTACAATTCTTTTAATGCCTTTTTGTAATCTTTCACATGCTCAAGAACATGATTACATATAATCACATCATATTGTTCAGCTGCACAAGGAATATTTTGGATATCCCATTTAAAATTAGCGCCGTCATAAACATCTGAATTTTCAACTTTTATATTAAGTCTTTTGAATAAAATATATTCCTGCGGACTCATCCCCGTCACCAGAATTTTTTTATTATGAAACATTTCCGGATGTTTTTCAATAAAGAATGCAAGGATTCTATGACGCGGAAGTGACTGGCATACAGGGCAAATTGTGTTTTTATAAAATCCTGTGTAAATCACCGGATTATATTTAATATCCTCATAATCAAAATCCAAAAATCCTACAATTCTGTTATTGCAGCATGGACACATAAACCTGTGCCCCTGATTTTTTGATGATTTTTTAGCAGAAAACAAATTCAAACAAATTTTATAAAGCCAGTATGCATTAAAAAATACAGCAAGCACAAAAAACTTATATTTTAGTCCGGCTGCAGCATTAAAATACCGGAATAAATCCTTGATTTTTCTTTCCCCCGGCAAGATATCAGCACTTTTTTCCAAACTAAACCATTCATTATTGTATATAAGACTATTCAACACAATTTCATTAAACAGAATATCTTTTTCATCAATTTCATAAGATGACTCCATCAGCTTCAAATTGTGAAGCTCCTCAAGATATTCCGTTAACTTCCGGTGCTCAGACATAACTACTCTCTTTATCCAATTTAAACGATAAATTTATATCATAATATACAAAATATAACAACCATTAAAAAGTTTATTAATTATTAAAAAATAATAAATTTTCCTTGTTTAAATTCCTTGATACTTTATAATGAAAATATATGAATATATTGTGAGGTAGAAAAATGTCACATAAACATAAAAATAATAATCCGTTCAATAAAAATTCCGAAGAATTGGATGTAAAACAAGAAGAACAAACAGAAACAAACCCTGAAACAGAAGAAAACACAACCTGTGAAGATACAAAATCTCCAGATAATGAACTTCAGGAAAAATATGACCGTTTAAATCAGCAATATATACGACTAGCCGCTGATTTTGATAATTACAGAAAAAGACAGGAACAGGAACGCGAAGCATTGTTAAAATACGGCGCAGAAAATGCCTTGAAAAAACTTATTGAAGTACTTGATAACTTTGAACGCGGCGAAAAAGCGCTTGAAAACGTTGAAGACTGCCAAACAGTAAAAGACAGCTTTAATCTTGTACATAAACAAGTTCAGGATATTTTATCCAAAATGGGATTGGAAACAATAGAAACAGAGGGCAAAGAATTTGATCCTAATTTCCATGAGGCAGTAATGCAGACACCGACAAGCGAACACCCTGAGAACACTATTATAAATGAACTTCAAAAAGGCTACAAAATGGGTGATAAAGTATTAAGAGCATCACTTGTCAATGTTGCAACAGCAGAATAAAATATATAATATAGAAAAAAGACAATCAGAGAATAGGGAAAATGGCAGATTATTACGAAATACTGGGAGTATCAAAAGATGCCTCAAAAGATGAAATAAAATCAGCTTTCAGAAAGAAAGCACGCGAATTGCACCCGGATGTAAACAAAGCACCGGACGCAGAAGAAAAATTTAAAGAACTCGGGAAAGCTTATGAAACACTCTCAGATGATAATAAACGTGCGACATACGACCGCTATGGAGAAGATGGCTTAAGAAATGCAGGGTTTGATACCGGCGGACCGTTTGCCGGCGGATTTGGCGACTTAAATGACATTTTTGAATCATTTTTCGGCGGATTTGGCGGATTTGGATTTGGCGGCGGACGTCAGGATCCGAATGCGCCTATTCCCGGTGACGATTTAAGAACAGATATAGAAATAACATTTGAAGAAGCCGCTTTCGGTGTAACTCATGAAATAGAATTCACACACCTTGAAAACTGTCCTGAATGCGGAGGTACCGGTGCTGAAAAAGGTTCACAACCCGTAACCTGTCCGACATGCCATGGTTCAGGTCAGGTACAGACAGTTACAAGGACTCCGCTTGGAGCATTTTCTCAAATTACAGTATGTCCTGACTGCCGCGGAACCGGAAAGAAAATCACTAACGTATGCAAAGCCTGCAAAGGTTCAGGTAAAGTTGAAAAAGAAAAGAAAATTGAAATCAAAATTCCTGCCGGCGTTGATAATATGTCAAAAATCAGAGTTGCTCAAGAGGGTGACGCAGGTACAAACGGCGGAAGAGCCGGAGATTTGTATGTAGTTTTACATGTCAAACCGTCAGAATATTTTAAACGCGACGGACTGACTGTATTTTCTCAACTTGAAATTTCGCCGGCACAAGCAGTTCTTGGAGATGAAATCACCGTAAAAACACTTGATGGCGACAAAACCATTCAGATTAATTCAGGCACCCAGAACGGTAGCACCGTGAAAATTAAAGGTGCCGGAATGCCGGTTATTTCAAGGCCATCACAACGCGGCGATCAGATTGTTATTGTTAACGTAAAAATTCCGACAAACATTTCTGACGAAGAAAAACAACTCTACAAAAGATTGTATGAAATAAATACAAATAAAAAATACGAACAAACTTCCATTCTGGATAAAGTAAAAGGAGTTTTTAATAATGCGTAAAGTCCTGCTCTCAATATGCCTGTTATCATCACTGATAATTTTTGCACCGGAAAATGCACAGGCACAAAAAGTTCCGGATAAAATCGAAAACTACGTAGAAAAAATCTTCCCTAAAACAAATTTCCGTTTTGACGGTGTAATAATACTGCCTGATAACACAATATACCTGCCGTTATTCCCTGCTGCTCTGGATGAAACAGACAAGCTGGAAATAAAAGCAACTATTCCGGCTAATAAAACCCTCTCGGATAAACCGGATGTCGTTATATTTAACAATGATTTTGTCCTGATGAGAGTAATAGACACAAAAGACGGCACCAGAACACTTGCAAAAATGGACACTCTGCCGAATGAAGTCAGAACAGGGCTTTTGCCACAGGATATGCTTATTCCGAAAGGACTTGTAATTCCTGAAAACCTTAAAATCATTATAGGCAACCTTGATGTATCCGTTGCACAGCAGGATGATTTGAAAACCGCAATAAAAAAAACAACAACAAACAACACTGATTTCAAACCGCTTTCAACAATACCGGAATTAAAGAATAAAACTTTGTACATAGCAACCTGCTATAACAAAAATATTCAGGTTGTAAATCAGGAAAACAAAACTCCTGACTACGCGCTTTTGCAAAAACATATTCCTATTACGATAAAAGGCACGCCTGACGGCAAATTTTTGCTTGTAACATCTTATGAAAAGAAAACTGTCGATGTAATTTCGCTTGTTGATGATCAGGTTATTAAACGTATAGAATTTTCATCCCAGCCTGAAGAAATTCTTATTGATGATGAAAATAATATAGCATACATTTCAAGCCCGCTCTCACACAGCATTTTTATAGTGAATCTTCAAACAATGACCTTAAGCAAACAGATTAAAGTCAACGGAATGTGCGAAAAATTAACGCTTTCAGAGGACGGAAAAAAACTATTTTATTTCGACAAAAATACACATGAAATATGGGGAATAGAACTTGACAACAGATATTTGCTTAAAGATGTCGGGAAATTTCCTAATGTTTCCAAAATCATACTTGCTAACAACAAAGTATATATAGCAAGCCGCACAAAAAGCCGTCTTGCTATCGTAGATTATAACACAATCGGACTTATTGCGGAAATAGATATTGCCGAAAAACCTATAGATATGGCAGTATACGGAGATAATCTTTTTATCCTCGGAGCAACACAGAATATAATTCAGGTTCTGGATGTCCAGACAGATATGATAACCGATACAATTTATCTGAATACAAAAGGATTTTCGACTAAAATATCACCTATAGAAGGAACAAATCTGGCACTTGTTACCGATACTACAGCAGGAATGTATTCTGTTTTGAACATGGAAACAAAACAAATAATCAAAACAAATCCGCTCGAAACCCCTGTAAGTTCAGTCGTAGTAATTGATAAGGTTCAGAAAATAAACAAATGAAAATGATAGAAAAATTTGATGACCAAACCCGTGAAATTCTGACAGGTCTTGAACAGACCCAAAAACAATTCTGGAATATATCGCGGGTAACAGCCGAATTTTTAACAGTATTAATCAAGTCCATAAATGCCCAAAACGCGATAGAAGTCGGCACATCAAACGGATATTCAGGAATATGGATTGCAAAAGCCCTCAAAGAAACCGGCGGACATCTGACAACTATTGAATACTGGGATAAAAGGCTGGATATAGCAAGAGAAAATTTCAAAAAATGCGGGGTTGCGGATATTATAACAATATTAAAAGGCTCTGCGTGTGAATTATTAGAAAGTTTACCGGAAGATTTTGTAATAGATTTTGCATTCATAGATGCGAACAAATCAGAATACATTAAATACTATGAACTCATAGACAAACACTTGAAAGCCGGCGGCTTAATAGCATGTGACAACGTACTGTCACATGAGGCAAAATGCAAACCTTTTATTGATGCCATAAACGCCAACCCTAATTACGAAAATGTAGTATTACCGCTACCGGCAGGGCTATCAGTGGCAAGAAAAATCCGGCACATGACGAAGTAATAAGAAGAGTCGATAAGTGAATCAGTGAATAAGTCCGATAATAAATCAGTTGTAGTAAAATTATCACTGAGTCTGCTTTAATAAACGAACTTATTCACCTATTCACTTATTCTATGCACTTTCGCCCCGTCAGATTGACCTCAGTGAGTAGAGTAATTAAGGAAGAGGGCAGATAATATCAGTGATGCACTATTGTATAATTCACAAATTTTAACATGACGCTTGCAAAAATAGTTTTTTAATATATCATTGTATTATACGACTAGCTAGAAAAGGAAAATCAATTATGGCAAAACATTGTGAAATCTGCGGTAAAGCACCGATTAAAGCAGCTAAATTAACTTTCTCACATAAACAAATCGTACATACTCAAGAACCTAATCTCCAAACTGTTAAAGCCGTTATTAACGGTCAAACAAAAAGGATTAAAGTTTGTACTTCTTGTTTGAAAGCTAACAAAGTTGTTAAAGCTGTGTAACAGTCAAATTAAAAATTTAAAATTAAACAATGAAAAAGCTCTCTATTACTAGAGAGCTTTTTATGATATATAATCGGGAGATTATTATTCGCCTTTAATAGGAGCGTTTGTTTTCTTTCTGGTTGCGTTTGTGAAGTGACCGAATGCACCGGTTTGCCAGTTCCATTTAATTGAGTTTTCGAATTCACCTCTGGATAACCAGCCGCCTTCTTGGAGTAACGGTGTCGGTTCATAAGAGCTTGTAGATTCACCGTTTTTATTTTGAACCATATAGAGGTTGCCTTCTCTGTTGAGATCCATTGTTTGAACACCTTGACCTTGATCCAGAATGTGTAAGCCGTAACCGGTTTCAGAAATTGATACATCAACTTTGCCGTATTCTTCATTTTTTCCAGGAGTGATTGTACCTGCTTCGTCATCCCAGTTGATGAATGTTCTGTTGTATCTCAATGTGCTTCCGTCTCTTGCTGATGCTTGAGGGTCAAGAATGTATTTTGCAACTCTTGAGTTATGTTCATCGTATGTTACGAATGATTCTGTGAATTCGCCTTCGCCTTCTTGTTTTACTCCTAACTCATCCATCATTTCATCAAGGTATGAGTTAACTTCAGAGTGCCAATCAGGTCTCATTGTGATTGTGTCAGGCGGTAATGTAATTGTTTGATAAATTGTATCGTGTACTACCGGTCCCGGAACTTCAATCGTAATAGTATCAGCCGGTTGAGGTACATATACTGTATCTTTAACGATTATAGGTTCGCCAGGAAGATATACTGTATCTCCAGGAAGATAAATCGGTTTATCTACATAAATTGTATCACCAGGCAATTTTTCATAAATTGTGTCGCCAGGAAGATATACTGTATCCCCAGGAAGAGGTTTATCTACATAGATTGTATCGTGTACAGGATATGGTTTATCAATATATGTAGTATCATGTTTTACAACCGGAACTTCGACTGTGTTAGTGATAGTACGCGGTGTAACAGGAAGTTTTTCTTCTGTATGAATATCATAATTTTCATCTAAGAGATCATCGCTGCAGCTTGTCATAACTGCTGCTGCAGGAATAACAGATGCTGCTGCTAATGTTTTTGATGCAGCGGAAAGTCCTTTGATTCCTTTAACTAATGCGCCGCCCCCAAGTATTGTTGCGCCTACTGCAAGGATTGCGGTTGCACCTGAACGATTTGCTCTGTCTACTGTTGCTTTAACAAAATCGCCTACGCTGTCTACATCTTTATAATCTTTTTTGAAGCTGTCAGCTATACGTCCGAAAAATCCTTT
This sequence comes from Candidatus Gastranaerophilales bacterium, assembly GCA_944323595.1. GTDB lineage: Bacteria > Cyanobacteriota > Vampirovibrionia > Gastranaerophilales > Gastranaerophilaceae > CALUVN01. The sequence goes on from CALUTF010000001.1 coordinate 17,550, forward strand.
CTTTTCTGTTGCTTCGCGTGATTCTTTTAATGATTGTTGTAACGCTGCTTCAGCTTCTTTATCATATTGTGCTTTTTGTTCCGGTGTCATTGCATCGTATTTTTTCTTTTGTTCTGCTAATAATTTCTGCAATTGTTGTGCCGGTGTTTCTTTTTGGAATGTAAATGTAAATGGTTGTGTTTGTCCTTGTGTCTGTTGAGTGCTAACTCCTTTAACTCCGTCTAGTGCCATAATAATCTCCTTTTTTCCTCGTTTGTTTCCCCAATAAATTTTAGAAATTTTAAATTTCCCCGTGATACTTTAATAAAAAAAATTTGAATTTAAGAATTGCCTTTTTTGTCATTCATGTTAAGAAATATTACAAAACATATTTTCTATGCCCGATAGAACAATATATTAAGTCTTGTTACAAGATTGTAAAATTATTTGTCTTTTTTGCATATAAATAATAGAATGTAAATGGGAAAAGTTTGAGGGATAAAACATGTTAAAACAAGAGTTAAGGGAGAAAACTTTATCGCCGCAGGAAGTTAGAAATATTTTAAATGCGGATAACAAAGAAATCGTTGAACTTTGCAAGAAAGCATCCATATTGCCGAGAAAAAACAACAAAGGTCAAACTTATTTTTCTTATGATGAAGTTAAAAATTTGCGTAAAGTTCAGGCTCAAAAAAATGTTGTAACTAACCCCATAGCTGAAACTAAACAGGTTTCAGCAGTAAGAAGTATTTTAAACTCTCTTCAGGATATGGAAAAAAATCTGAATGCAACTATTTCCCGTGTAATAGATGAAAAATTAGAGGGAATGGACGAAGTCGTAGTTGAATTAATACGCTGCAAAACAGATAACGAAACTCTCAGACAAAAGATTATTACATTAAATAAAGAAATTTATCAATTGAAAAATGACCTCAGTGCATATAAACCGGTTGGTTTAGGCTTATATAGAAAAAAAGAACGCCACAGCTGGGATTAATTGAAAATATAAAAAACAGCAAATTATTAGTTGAAAAGGGATTTTGTAATGGCAGTAAAAGATAAAGAAGCACCGGCAGCAGTAGAAACAGGCGATGAAAGAAGCAAGGCGCTTAAATTAGCAATTGAAAAAATAGAAAAAGATTACGGCAAAGGCTCAATTATGAAGCTTGGCGATAAAGCCACCGTAAACGTAGATGCAATACCGACAGGAGCACTGGCACTTGACGTTGCACTTGGTATTGGCGGGGTTCCACGCGGACGTATTATTGAGATTTACGGTCCTGAAAGCTCCGGTAAAACCACTCTGGCTCAGCACATCGTAGCAGAATGTCAGAAAAGAGGCGGAATTGCCGCTTATGTTGATGCAGAACACGCGCTTGATCCGGAATATGCAAGAAATCTCGGTGTAAAAGTTGATGACCTATTAATTTCTCAACCGGACACAGGTGAACAGGCTCTTGATATTACAGAAGAACTTGTACGTTCCGGTGCAGTTGATGTTGTCGTTGTCGACTCTGTAGCGGCTCTGGTTCCAAAAGCTGAAATTGAAGGGTCAATGGAAGACCAGCAAATGGGACTTCAAGCACGTTTAATGTCAAAGGCACTCAGAAAATTGACAGGGGTAATCGGAAAAACAAATACAACCGTTATTTTCATTAACCAGTTAAGAATGAAAATTGGCGTAATGTACGGAAACCCTGAAACAACAACCGGCGGTAATGCTTTGAAATACTACGCATCTGTACGTATGGAAATTAAGCGTACAGATGGTGTAAAAGGTGAAGACGGAGATGTCGGAAACCACGTAAGAGTAAGAGTTTTGAAAAATAAAGTTGCACCTCCGTTCAGAACTGCTGAATTTGATATTATCTTCGGTAAAGGAATTTGCAAAATCGGTAATATCCTTGATGTTGCTGTAAACCTTGATATAGTTAAAAAGGCAGGAGCATGGTTCAGTTTTAATGATGAAAAATTAGGACAGGGCAGAGATAAAGCCAAAGATTTTCTGGCTGAAAATCCTGATATTCTAAACGAAATTGAACGTCTTGTTCGTGAAAAACTCGCTGAATAAGCAAACATAATTTTTACAAACTAAAAAGCTGCTAATTAAAATCTTTTTAATTAGCGGCTTTTTACTAAAAATTGTCAGTTATAATAACCTTTAAGCGTTCTTACCCCATAATGTTACGTTTTGTTAAATCGAAATTTATACTGTAATCCCGCTTGTATCAAGGCTTTTCAAATAAATATTTCTTTTATCGCAATATTACTAGCAAAGAAAATTATGTTTCTTTTTAGTATAATCATAAAACACACCAGTAATTAAGGAGGTTACACACATGCCAATTAATGCGATAAGCAACGTAAGCTTTCAAGGTTTTCGTTCTAACAAAACAAATAAGAACAATAAACCCGCAGCAACACAAACAAACCCTGCTGAAGTAAGAAAAAGCACCCCTGAAAATAAAGTATCCAACAACGCTTTTTCAAAAGCAACAAAAGCAATGGCTCTTGCAGTCTTAATGACTCCTATTGCAGGACCAATCATGACAAGCTGTACAGATGACATTGATATTGATATTAAAGATACAACAAATATCTACCATCCAAGAGATACCTTATACTTCCCGGTATGGCAAAAACCGGATACCGTATGGATGGATAAAATTATTCACGATACAACTTATGTAGAAGTTCCTGGTAAAAATGATACTATCTATATACCTAAAACTGATACAATATATGTGAATAAAACAGATACTATTGTTATCCCTGGTAAAAATGATACTATTTACATACCAAAGGTAGATACCGTATTTGTGCCGAAAACTGATACTGTATACATTCCGAAAACTGATACAATCGTAAAACATGATACTATCCAATATCCTATTTACATTCCTGGCGACACTGTTTACGTTCCAAGAAAATATGATTCCGAAGTATTCGACATTATGAAAGATATGATGGAAGAAGTAGGAATTAACACAGAAGGTCAAGGCGATATCATCACCCGTATGATAGGTAAAGATGAATGGAATAATTCACTAAACGTATACGATCTGAAAGGTAAAAAATCATCAGAAGAAAAACCTGTTTATGACAGAACAACATACGGATGGGATGATGAGGAAGAAGCTATAGTTCCTGGTAAAAACATGACTTATGGAGAATTAGGAATATCTAAATCTCAAAACGGCGGTTTATACTTAGAACACAAAGTTCCTCGCGGAAGTGCTTCACAAAAACCATCAACAGCAGACGGCTACAGACTTGATAAAGAAACAACATTAACCAAAGGCAGCGGAATGCTTCTCCGCAGAGATATTACAAATGGTCAGGATGAAGATAAAGGTTCAATCAGACCTGGTGATCAGCCTCAATCTGTATTCTTCTATGAACCATACGGTTCTATGCCGGGTGAAGAACTTATGTGGAGATGGTCAGATATCGTTGTCAGATTGGGAGAAAAACCTGAAGACGCAGAAGAATAATCTCTATATAAACATATTATTCTTACACACATTAAAAGCTCTCTTTAAAAAGAGAGCTTTTGTTATATAATAAAAACTATGAAAACATTAGCACAATTTGTACAACAAAAAAGGGATAAGCTGGGACTTTCACCGCGCGGGCTTGCAATGACCTGTAATCTGGAGCTTGAATTGATAGAAGACATTGAGTCAGGCAAAGAATTATTTCTGCCTGTTACAATACGGCAAAGTCTTGCAAAAGGTTTGAGATGTAATCCTGAAGAAATAAAAAAATTTGAAAAAGATTTTTCGAATAACTCTGTATCACTGGAAATTATAGAAAGCCTGAAAGAATTAATCTTAAACGGAGCAGGCGGTTTAAAATGTCCTAAATGCGGGGCACCTTTAGTTACACGAATAGCCAGAATGTATGATTTGGAAGACAACCTTGTACTGCATCCAAAAGCACATTGTACAAAATGTACATTTCAAATTCATTCTTAGTGCCTGAACACTAATTTATTAATCACTTCATACCATAAAGGCTTATCCTGCTGTAAACGTTTTGTAAAAAAGTGAACATAATCAGGATAACCGTCACCATCTCCGTGTGCAGCAATTACGTCTACAACCTGTTTTTGGCGTGGATTATCCGGCGTCATTTTTTCAAAACCCATTTTTTCATAAAAACCTGCTGCTTTAACTTCACCTTTGAGGAAAACGTCCGTAAAAGTATTTTTATTAATATCCAGAGTTTTTTCAAGCAGTGTTTTGCCGAGCCCGTAACCGCGAAACTTTTTATCAACGGCAAGAGAATCCACATAGAGAGTATTAGATGATGCTAAAGGCACCTGATCAAAACTATAAGAAATACATGCAGCACGCAGTTTACCTTTTTCATCGCGTCCTGCAAGCATTGTAAAATTGCCGTCATCGTACTTAAACTTAGGCTTTATATAACTCACAAAACCGTTACGGATATAATCTTTGTTTTTCTTGCTTCTATATGCCAGCCAGTACGGGTCGTTGGTAAAGGAAGCAAAATTAGTACAGAAAAAATCTGCGATTTCATCTAACAGATTACCTTTTGGCAAATCTTTAACTTTAATTTCGGAGAAATTAAGCTTCCCCAATTTAGTATCAATTTGAAATGGCTTAACAGGATTAAACCTTGATGTAAAACTTTGTTGATTATTATATTGTTGAATTTTCATATACATAGTAAACCCTGTAAAATTTTTTTTTGCCAGAGAGTTGAAAATGAATTAATAATAGATTATAATAGAATATACAGGACATTGAAAACAATGAATACGGGGACGTTTTGGATTTGACAGGATGCCAGATTGAAACAGGCTGCGAGTCCGAGCGCTGTTCTCGGTTATCAACGAGCAAACTAAATTAAATGCTAACAATGTAATTAAAGCAGACTTCAGCCCAAGAGCATATGCATTGGCTGCGTAGTCGCTAATTAGCTACTCATATAGCCCAGCTTGCCGGCGATATGGGTCCATTATGCAAGCTGCAGTACCGCGATGACGGTAGCGGTATCAAGATAACCGTCAAGGGTTTAGAGTTTCCCTCAAATAAAACCTAGGGCTGATTTAAGGGTAATGATACTTTCCCGAATCAGTTGAGAAAATAAGTATCTACACTCGTAGAAGCTTGTTTAGATCCATTTTGGACAGGGGTTCGACTCCCCTCGTCTCCAGTTTATTACTTTTTCTTTACTAAAAAGAAAAAGTAATCAAAAAGAAAAGAATATATTGTCGGGGGACATAGAATACATTACATATTTCAATATCTACTTTAGGTCACCCTCATTGATAAACGACCGACTTGGCGTCGCAAGAATTAAGAGCCCGCATAGCGGGTTCGAGCGGGAGCGAGCTGAGGCTGAAGCCGATTTGTTATACTACTGCATTTTACTATTGTAAAGTATGGATGTAACAAGCCTGCTTTTTGGGCTGAATAGCCCATCTGCACTTTCCAGTTTTTTTCATTCGGATTAAAATCATATGTGTCTAATAGTATAAACTCAATATATTTTCCTTGCAACTTTGCTGATAATACATTCACCTTGCCAAATGCATTGTGTAAATTGCTGTCACTAGTGAACCCAAGTGAACCGCTTACTTCTTTTCCTCTTTTCAGTGCAGCTGCATTTTTATATATAAATCACTTAGTTCTGCTGATTTTTTTATCTTGGATTTTCCATATAAAAAATAATGAGATATAGAACATGCATACTCCACCCAATGTATATATCTCCCATAATATCGGGAAAAATAATAAACTTCCGAAATCCGACTTTAACAATAGAGGAAACGCAAAGTACAATGCAACAACAGCATCATAACAAAGAGCTAATAATAATACAAATTTTCTATTATTTATATTCGTTTTTAATTCTCTTGCCATTTTACTCAATATTGAATCTGGAAAAAATTTTTCAACGTTAATAAATAATATATGCAAAAGAAAAATTTTGGTAATTATGTATAATACAATCAAACAACATGGAGCTAGCCAGTTTGATGCAATATAACAAGTTATAAAAAAAATAAGAAACATTCCAAACATACATATACAAAGCAATATATTTATTAAATTTAAAGATACATAAAAATCTAATTTATTCATATATACCCCCTTAGTTTATTTCAGTTTATACCTACATTTCACAATTGTAAAGTATGGATTTAATTTTCCTGTTTTTTGAGCACTACGCCCCATTTTAACAAAAGGATTCTTATCATTTTTATTAAAATCATACGTATCAAGTAAGGTCACATCTACATAATTTCCACGAACTTTTGCAGATAATACATCAACACTTCCAAAGGCATTGTGTAAATTAGTAAATCCATTAAACCTGAAAGATCCGGATACTTCTTTCCCTGACTTTAAATCGGCATAATTATCTCTTATAAAATTTCCAAGTTTCTCAGAATGAGCTATTGCATTGGATACATTACTATTTTCATGTAAAACAACACCGGGAACATTTACATCTCCAAATTGTGATTTTATTTTATCTTTTATTATTTTTTTATATGGAGTAAACTCACTGGTTAAAGTATCTACATCATTATATAAAGCACCATTTCTTCTTATATAATCATTGTTATAAATCCCAGTAGAATCAGATGCCATATTCCACATCTTAACTGCATCATTTTGAGTTAATGGATATCCCAAAAGATTAATACCTAAATTAAGACCTATTTCATTTAAAAAGCCATTTGTACTATTGATTTGATGTTGAAAATAATCCCCAATTTGGGCATTTTCACTTATAGGATAATCATTATAAGTAATACCTCCTTCTAATACTGTTGGTTGCTAAATATTAGCGGATGCGCCGGTTGAAGTTCCGCCTATTTGATAATTATTGCTTACAACCCCATCCGGCTTGGAGCGGTAGTGAGCCTTTACTTTTGTTCCGTCATCCCGACTGTAAGAATGAACATAAACTACATCCGAACTTCCTGCCAAATCCCCGCGTCTTGGAATCCCTAAAGTTTCTATTTGATAATCTATTGCCTTTTCATTTGCCAGAAATTCTTTACTTGTCATTTCTCCTATGTCTTCTGCTGTGTAAATTCTGCTGTCATTTGTGATTGCATTGATAAAGTTTCTCAAATTTGTCATTTATATTTCTCCTTATTACTTCAATAATTTTCCAAATGTAAATCATAAAAACATTCAAATTATAACGATTATCCAAATCGTCCGCCAGTCCGTATTTTTACTTAACTCTTAAGAGTAATTGACATGGAAACCCATACATAGCCATTGTTTTAAGAGAGATTTTCCAGACGAAAATAATAAAATTTACAAAATTTTTGTAAAAATTTTGCTTAACAATCGTGATAGATGATATATAATATGCCCTCTTAAATATTTAATTTACCTCAAAATTATTACTAACATCATTTGTATTTCCCCTGCCAAGATGGTATAATTAATCAAAAGAAGATTGCCACAAGGAGTATGAATAATGCAGGAGATAAAATGTCCGAAATGCGGAGAAATTTTTCAGGTAGATGAATCAGGTTATGCGGCTATTGTTAAACAGGTCCGCGACAAGGAATTTGAAAAAGAAATATCAATGCGGGAAAATCAATTTGAAACAGAAAAAGAATCCGCAGTCAAACTTGCAAAAGCAGAAACCGAAAATGAATATAATTCTATCTTAAAAGACAAAGATTTACAGATATCAGAACTACTTGCCAAAATTGAAGCTCAGGATAATGCTAAACTCCTTGCAGTAACTGAAATTACAAATCAAAAAGAAAAAGAATTATCAGAAAAAGAAAGCGAAATTACAAAGCTTCAGGCACAACTGCAATCATGCGATATGGACAAACAGCTTGCGATTAATACTGCAGTTGCGCAAAAAGAAAAAGAGCTTGCTGAAAAAGAAAACTGTATTGTTAAACTAAACGCCCTTATTGAAACCGGAGAAAAAGAAAATAAATTAACAGTACAATCCCTGAAAGATAATTATGAAACCCAGTTAAGAATGAAAGATGAAGAAGTCGCCAGACTTAAAGACTTCAAAGCAAAACTTTCCACCAAAATGGTTGGAGAAAGTCTGGAACAACATTGCGAAATAGAATTCAACAAACTCCGCGCGACAGGTTTTCAAAATGCATATTTTGAAAAAGATAACGATGCAAAATCAGGCAGCAAAGGGGATTATATTTACAAAGAATCTGACCCTGCAGGGCTTGAATTTATCTCCATAATGTTTGAAATGAAAAACGAAATGGACGAGACCGCAACTAAAAAGAAAAACGAAGATTTTCTAAAAGAACTCGACAAAGACAGGAGAGAAAAAAATTGTGAATACGCTGTTCTTGTTTCGCTGCTTGAGCCGGAAAACGAATTATACAATTCCGGCATTGTAGATATGTCACACCGTTTTCCTAAAATGTATGTAATCCGTCCGCAGTTTTTTATCCCGATGATTACACTTTTAAGAAATGCTGCATTGAATTCTCTTCAATATAAACAGGAACTTGCAGTAATCAGAAACCAGAATATTGATATATCAAACTTTGAGGCGGAAATGAACGAGTTTAAAGAAAAATTTTCCAGAAACTACGAGCTTGCAAGCAGAAAATTCAAAACCGCAATCGAAGAAATAGATAAAACAATAGACCATCTTCAAAAAACTAAAGCTGCATTGCTTTCTTCCGAAGATAACCTGCGGCTTGCCAACAAAAAAGCTGAAGACTTGAGCATTAAACGGCTTACAAAAAATAACCCTACAATGGCTGCAAAATTTGCGGAATTAGAGCAGTCTTAATGTTTGTTTAGCAAAGATTAAACAAACAAATCCGTAACCTCAAACTTATTAACATCAATAAGCCCCTTATCGGTAATTTTCAGCTCAGGAATAACCGACAATGAAAGAAACGCCATACTCATAAACGGATCAGAAATTTTACATCCGATTTTTTGTGAAGCATCTTCAAGCTCCGCAATTTTTTTCATAACCTCCTCTGAAGTCATATCAGACATCAAACCGGCAATCGGAAGCGGTAAATGTGCAAGAGTTTTGCCGTCCTGAACGATTATCTTGCCACCCTGAGATTTGACCAGTTCAACAGCGGCATAATACATATCTTCATCATTTGTACCGATAACTATCATATTATGACTGTCATGCGCAACGGTAGATGCAATAGCTCCGGATTTAAGCCCGAAACCTTTTACAAAGCCGAGCCCGATATTTCCTGTTGCCCTGTGACGCTCTATAACCGCTATTTTTAAAATATCATTTGCCGTATCAGAAACTGCAAAACCGTTTTCAATCTTTGGAGCTTCAACAGACATTTTTGTTATTAATTGCTGCGGAATAACATTTATAACTTTTATATTATGCTTGTCTTCCGGAACTTTAATCTTCAAATCTTCTCTGTACAAATACTTGATATTAACAGAACCTCTTAATGCCGGCGGCTTCATCTCAGCCATATCCACGGTAATTTTACCGTCCTTTGCAATCATCTTTCCGTTTTTAAAAACCATAACAGGTTCAAATGTTTCTAAATTCTCAAATACCGCAATATCTGCTTTATACCCCGGTGCAATAGCGCCGACATTTTTAAGATTAAAATATTCTGCCGTATTTATACTTGCCATCTGGATAGCCTTTATCGGGTCAACACCCAGCCTTACCGCTTTTTTAACCATTCGAGATATATGTTTGATTAAATGTTTAGGATGTCTGTCATCAGTCACAAACATACATTTTCTGGTATTATATTTTTTCAAAACAGGAATTAACGGTTCCAAATCTCTTGCCCCTGTAGCTTCTCTAACCATTAAATACATACCGAGCCGCAATTTTTCAATGGCTTCATCAGGTGTGGTGCATTCATGATCAGAAGAAACACCGGCTGCAATATATGCATCAAGCTCTTTACCGCAAAGATGCGGGGCATGTCCGTCAACACGTTTTTGTTTATCTATACCGAGTTTAATTTTACTTAAAACACTGCTCTCACAATTTACAACACCTTGAAAATTCATCATTTCAGCAATACCAAGAACCCATGGGGCATCAATCAGCAAAGCTAAATCATAACTGTTTAATTCGACACCGGAAGTTTCAAGTGAAGTAGCAGGCACACAGGACGGCAGCATCATATAAACATCAAGCGGAAGATTTTTTGTAGCTTCCCGCATAAAACTAATGCCCTGCAATCCCATAACATTTGAAATTTCATGAGGGTCTGCAATTACAGTTGTGGTACCTGATGCCAGAACGAGTTTTGCAAATTCCGACGGCATTAGCATTGAACTTTCAAGATGTACGTGTCCGTCAATAAATGACGGTGTGACATAAGCACCTTTAACGTCAATTTCTTCTTTGCCCCTGTAGCCTTTTGCAATTCCGGCTATTTCGTCATCGATGATTGCAATATCCGTATCGTAAATTTCTTCTGACAGGACATTTACAAGTTTTGCATTCTTTATCACTAAATCAGCTAAATCTTCACCCTTGCTGACACGTATAATTTTTTCGACACTACTCATATCTAACAGCCTTCCATTATCACAAGTTTTATACATCATAACACGAAAAAATACATCCGTGCATAATTATTATTTATCCCCGTAAACAGATTTTGGCTTTTTGATAAATACAAGCATCGGGATTAAAAGGAAAGTTGCAAAAGCATACCATCTGAAAGTATCTATATAAGCCCACAAATGAGATTGTTGAACAAGCTGCGAATATATTTGAGTCTGAGCCATATAATTTGCAGTAAACGGATCTGTGAGCGACATAAACGAACCTGTCATTGCACTGACTCTTTCTGCAAAAACCGTATTTGTGTCGTGTAAATGATTAATCAGCATATTTTGGTGTACCTGCGCAAATCTTGATACCATAGTTGTACCAATAGAAGTGCCTATAGCTCCGCCGATATTTTTAACAAGGTTTTGAAGTCCGGTAGCGTTTGTCATACTTTCATTTTTAATTGTAGAGAAAGACAGCGGAATTAACGGAGTAAGTGAAAGGAATAACCCCGAACCATAGAGAATATTAGGAAGTGCAATTGTAGAAAGATTTATTTCGAGGTTAATATTGCCAAAGAATACACTTCCCAACCCCAGAAGAATTAAACCTATCATAACAATACGTCTGTCACCGAGTTTTTTGGAAAGAGTCAGATACAACGCTACCCCGATAAAACTACCGATACCGCGGGAACCCATTGATAAACCGCTTAAATACGCCGTGTACCCGAGAAGATTTTGTAGCATTGACGGTAATAAAGCAGCAGAAGAAAGGAATACACCCATCAAGATTACCTGAACTAATGTTCCGAAAAAGTAAGTTTTATCTTTCAATACACCTAAATCAATCAAGGCATCTTTATTTCTAAGTTGAGAAACAAAAAATAATATAGCAAACACCAGAGAAATAGCACTCAACCAGCAAATCCACGCAGCGCCGAACCAGTCAGCATCATTACCTTTATCAAGTACTATCTGAAGTGCAATAAGCCATCCAGACAGAAACATCATACCTTTAAAATCAAATTTAACATTCTTTTGTTTTTTTGCATAAGGCGGTTCCTGCAGTAAATTTTTTGCGAGGTACACGCACAAAAAGCCTAACGGAACATTTATAAGATAAATCCACGGCCACGACCAGTTTTCAGTAATCCAACCGCCCAGAACCGGTCCTATCAACGGAGCAAAAATAATTGCTATCCCGAAAATTGCCATAGATTTAGGTCGGTCTTTTTTCGGAAAACTCTCAAGCATAATTGACTGCCCGAGCGGCAGCAACCCGCCTCCTCCAAGCCCCTGCAAAAATCTTGCCAGAACTATCATTATCATTGAAGTTGAAACTGCACATAAAAAAGACGAAAATGTGAAGACTATCAGACAAATCATAAAATAATTTTTTCTGCCGAAAAGTTTAGAAGCAGAATTTACAAGCGGAATAGCAATCCCACTGGCAATTAAATAACTTGTAAGAACCCATGTAGATTCATTCAAACTAACTGACATTGAACCCGCAATATAAGTCAAAGCAACATTTGATATTGTTTCATCAAGAACGAACATAAATATTGCAAGCATAACTGGTGTAATCATCAGCCAGGGGTTTATAGTAGGGCTCCACTCCCGGATTTCGGCATTTTCAGGCATATTCTATCCCTTTATGTAATCTTATATCTCTACTTTATCATAAAGAAAACTTTTTTAGGATTAAAGCAGTAACAAGTTTAACAAATATTATTACAGCTTAAATCTTGTTGAAAAATTTAACTGGGAATGAGGCGGCTTAACCGCTTCTGAAAACATAACCTGACTTGCACCTACATTCAAATTAACTCTGTCATCATTAAGCGGTTTTATGCTGAAAATAAATTCACTTTTTTTATTTTTATCCAGAAAGTTTGTTGAATATACATTCTGCATTGAAAGATAACTATTTAATCTGTATTCAGGAGAAAATGACAACGTGCCATGTCCTTTTTGCTGCCAGAAAGCAAAATTTTCATTATTAACGGTCTTGTCAACAGCAAGTTTTTTCTTATAACGGGTAAACACATCCTCAGCATTATTTGATATGTCAGGCTTTATGATTTCTGATGACTTTAAATCAGGATTTATCTGTTCACGTTCAGGCAATAACAATTTCATATCCTGCTGCGCAGCATTCATGTAATCACACGTATTACCGGCAGCAAATTGTTCGCTGCTTTCTTCCGGAGATTTACAATTATCCTCTGAAAGTATATTATGAGCAGCAATATTATTTACAAGTTTAGTATGTTCCAATTCAACTACATCAGCAGGGTCTGAATAGACTGCATTTAAAGAAGACATAACTATTAAACCCGTAAATAATATTAAGATTAATTTTCGTAATCTCATCTTCCCAGCTATTTCCATAATTTAATAATATAAGAAAAATCAAACTTTAGCAAATGTTAAGTATGTCATTATAATATAATATGTGTTATCATATAATCAGAGGCAACCTTGATAGGATAAAAAATATGAAATCAGTCAAAGAAATTTCAATAGAATCAAAAATACTGAAACGCTTAGAAAAAAATGCCAACTGTCTGAAACTTGTTAATTACCTGTTTGCAGATGAAGAATTGCAGGAGATGCAGGAATATGCAAACAACGTTTCAATAAAACGGCTTGGATTTAATGACCATGGCCCTGTACATATGAGGCAGGTTGTAGGGAATGCCATAAAAATGCTTAATCTTTTACAGGATGCAGGCGTTAAAACATCTCTGGAAGAAGAAGAAATCGGCACATTTGAAGACAGTATGTGTGCAGTTATTCTTGCCGGCATAATGCATGATTTGGGTATGATGATAGGCAGACAGGGACATGAAGATATGTCTGCAATTCTTGCACAGCCTATAATTGACAGAGCACTTATGCATGTATTTCCAGAAGATTTGCATAAACGTGTAATAATAAAATCCCTTGCAACCGAAGCGATAATCGGACACATGTCATCAAGAAAAATTCACTCAATAGAAGCAGGAATAATTCTTATTGCTGACGGCTGCGATATGACCAAAGGAAGAGCCAGAATTCCGCTTTCCATAAATAAAACCCCGCGGGTCGGCGATATCCACAAATATTCCGCCAACGCAATCAATAGAATCGGAATTCATCACGGCACCCGCAAACCTATTCAAATTGACATAGAAATGTCAGGTGATGTAGGATTTTTCCAGATAGAAGAAGTCCTTCTGACTAAAATCGATGTCAGCCCCGCTAAAAAATACGTTGAACTTTACGCGGGTGTAGAAGGTCAGGAACGCAAATGCTATCTATAAAGTAATATATTGAATTGAATCCACGTATTTTATAAAATCCGAATACGGAACGACCATATCAGCATTTTTGCCGTACCATGGGTTACAAATAGTTATTGTATCGTTTTGGGCATCAATTTTTTTGATGGAATAAGCGTGATTTTCATGCATATCATATTTTTGCCCGAAGACGCCCCAATTTTTATCAACACATTTGAATGTACAGCCTGCCGCAAGATTTTCATTTCCGACTTTAGAGAGATATTTAAGCATGCTTTCTACTTTTTTCTGCTTCTTTTGTTTATTTAATTTATTTCTTGCGCTGTCAAATCTTGTGGCGCCAATAAAATAATTATCCGGACCGTACATAACGCGGTAAGAAAGTTTACCCGTAATCAGATAGAGATTTTGGGAGACCAAACCGCCAGATAAATAATCGTCAAACCCTTTAACTGCTTTTGTATCTCTTTCGCGGAGCTTATAATTTGAATTTTTTCTATACCGCTCAACCGCTAAATCCAAAAGAATAATGTCAGCATCGCCGTAAGAATATTTTTTTACGTTTTTACCATTTTTCTTAATATATTCTTCCTGTGCATTTTTAAGTTCAGCCTGCGTAAACTCATAAGTTACAGGTTTTGGTTTTGCGCCGTACAAAGTGACAAAATAGTTATCGCCTTGAATTTTTATTGATTTTTTTAATAATTCTCTGCCTTTTTCTGTATATGAAAGAGCAAAATTTGAAGCATTCTGGTAACATTCACCAAGAGCAGCCTGATTTGATTGCCCTATTTTGCCATCAGGTTTAATCGGTTCTCCCAGTTCACTGAATTGAATTTTATGTCTGCCTGTTTCTTTCTCATAAGGTGAATCGTTTTTTAACATATTTTCCAATTCTTTATAAGATGGAATATGATATTTAATTTCCTGCCCGAAAGATGATTTGTAACTTTTTTTCATCTCTTCAACAAGCTGCTCATACTCCTTTTTACCGACAGATGCAAATTCATCCGCATCAATAATACCGTCATAACTTTTACCTAAACCTGATTGAGGTATTTTCTTTTTATCATCAAATATGGACAATATTGAATATTTTATAAAGTCTTCCTGTTGCACAAATTTAGAAAACTGTTCTGGTAACAAAAGCTTTTTATATTCCAAATCAACAGTTTCTCTGTTTGTATAATGGGACAGGTATCCCTGCAACTTATTGATAAATCCAGTCATTCTCTTAAATCCCCTTATATTATTTATAAAAATTTTATAAGGAGAAAATTGCCAAATAATAAGAAAAGTTTACACTTCTAAGCTGTCAGAAATCTTACAAGCAATATAAATAATATCATACAAATTGATATTACTGCGGAAATCCCGAATAATACCCAGAATACGGAAATTTTAAAAGAATGTTTGTTTTTATTTTTAACCGGTTTGCGTGACGTTGTATTTTGCTTTGGAGTTTTTCTTTTCCTTTCAGGAATCTTTTTTTCAATTCCGGCTTTTGATTTAACTTTTGCCTCCTTGTATCTTTCCGCAAGAGTCTTATTCTTATTACCTGTCACAAGAAGTTCCACATCGTAATGTTTATTCAAAATTCGTCTGTCTGCACCTCTGTTGTAAACGCAGTAGCTTAATGCGACCTCAAAAGCCCGCTGCAAACATTCAAGAGCCGCCATCCCGTCTTTTTTAACTGACGACGAGTGAACAGACTTATTGCCGTTCTTTTTTAGAAAATACAAATCCTCAACAAATTCCTTTTCCTGAACTGTACCGTTAGATTTGTCTTTAAGTGTTGAAAGCATGTCATCAAACGTTTCTTCAGTAGTTCTGAAAGCGCCAAGCACATTTTTACAAACATTTTCTCCAAACCGTCTTGTCTGGGTCATACATTGTTCAAAATATTCATCCCTGTATAGTTTTTCAGCATCAGTTATGATTAAAAATAAATCTTTATCAATATCTTTTAAAAAATCAAAATTAGTCGGCATCAGAATCTCTGCTTTCATTAACTATTAAATTATACACGTAATCTTTGTGCTGTAAATCTTTATGCAGGACATCAAACACATTTTTTATAACGTTAAAAATCATTTTTTTCGCAGGTATAACAGTTTTATAGGGAATATAGTATAAATCCATCGGCAAAAATCCCTCTGCATTGGGATAAAGATAATTATTGTTCACAAGAACAGCACCATGTTTTTTATAAAATTTAATCCGTCTTAAAGTATTTTCCTGAGTTACATCCGGCTTTTCAACTTCCAGAAAAACCCCGTCCGTCTGCGGGAAAAGATTACCCAAGGCATCAAGCATTTTTCCTCCATACCCGCATGAATGATATTCTTTAAATACTGCAATATAGTCAAGCCACAAATAGTTGTCGGCAGCGTCAAAAAATACCATTATATAACCGATATACTTTCCAGCATCAGAGGCTAAAATAAGTTTGTAATCTGAATTTTTCATAAGAGAAATAAATTTCTCAAATGATTTCAATTCACTCTCTGGAAATTGTAATACCATATCATCGTATACACGGGTAAAATTTCTATAATCAGCTATTTCCAATACAACCATAAATCTCTCCTGTGAAAGATGATAGTTGAATAAGGATAAATTTGTCAACCACAAAACATATTATGAAAAAATATGCCAACCGGGTAATACCATTTTGGACTATTTAAAGTTAATATACACAATACACACAAAAGAAAAGGATAGTCGTATGGAAAACAAAAAAATCAAAATCTACATCGTTGAAGATTACATGCTAACAAGAATTACGTACAGACACACACTGCCTAAAAACAATCCGAATCTGGAAATAGTAAAAGACTTTGAAACAGCTGAAAGTTGTATAGAAGCCTTAAAAAATGAAAAAGCAGACGTTATTCTGATGGATTTAGGACTCCCAGGAATGAACGGGATTGAAGCAACTCATATCATCAGAGAAATGGATGAGAATGTAAAAATCATCATTTTAACATCACACGACAGTGATGACGAAGTTCTTGCAAGCCTGACGGCAGGCGCAAACGCTTATGCACTGAAAGATATTACGCCGGATACTCTTGCCAATGTAATTGAATCCGTAAATAAAGGAGCATTCTGGCTGGATCCGAGGATTGCACAAATTGCTCTGAATTTGTTCCAGCGTATAAAATCCCTAAATGTCGATGATATGTACGGGGAAGAATTTAAATTGACAACAAGAGAAAATGAAGTTTTACAATTAATAGTCGATGGCAAAAGCAACACAGAAATAGCAAAACAAATGATTATAAGCCACAATACAGTAAAAGCCCATGTTGGAAACATTCTCGAAAAACTTGCTGTAACAGACCGAGTTCAGGCAGCAGTAAAAGCCGTCAAAATTACCCTGATAAAAAAATAACGGAGATATAAATGTACATTGAACAAAAAACAGCACAAAAAGTTTTTATTGCTGCAACCCTGATACTGGCAGCAGTTATAATAGCAAACCCCTATACGGCTATTACGCCCATGCAGGGACTGGTTTTCATATTCTTTATATTTTTTATACATTCCAATATAGAAAAGCGATTTATCATAAAACAATTTTCAATGAAAACCGAAGAGCAAAACAAACTTTTAGAGAGTATCTACCGCTGCTGCCCCGATTCAATTTCATATAAAGATTATAATTTTAAATACCAGCTTGTAAACGATGTCTTATCCGGAGATATCTGTAATAAAAATAAATTTGATATTGTAAACAAAACCTGTTATGAATTATTTCCCAAAAATATTGCGGATTTAATAAGAAAAAAAGATAAAGAAGCAATTGAAACAGGGAATTCCGTCACCTACGAAGTAAAACTTCCGGTTAACAACAAAGAGTTAACTTTTCAGGTAACAACCGTACCGGTAATAAAAGACAGCGATATCATAGGAATCTTAACAATCGGACGCGATATCACAAAAAATGAACATCTTAAAAAAACATTGCATAATAAACACAGACAACTGACGACATTGCTGAATACCTTACCTATGGTCGCCTATTTGAAGAATACGGAGTCCGACTATATTATAGGAAACTTCTCGCCGGAAAATTCAGATATGCAAAAGTATCGTTTGCAAAACAGAAAAAGAATACGACGTGAAGATGAAAAAATAATTCAAGAAAAAACTCCTATGTGTTATGATGTACAGATAAAATCCGACAACGGTTCATTACTATGGCACAGAGTATATAAATCCCCAATATTCGATAAAGATAACAACGTAAACGGCATTGCTGTACTTGTAAAAAATATTGAGGATGAAAAAAATCTACAAAGCCAACGTGAAACTTATGTAGCAACTCTGAGCCATGATTTAAAAACACCAACAATCGCACAAATCAGAGCTCTGGAGCTTTTGCTTTCAAAAGATATAGGAGATATTAATAAGGAACAGGAAGAATTATTAAATCTGACTCTGGATTCATGCAAATACATGTTTGAAATGGTATCAACACTATTGAGTACTTATAAATATGAAAACGGAGAACTGATATTAAACTACGACTATTTTAATATGAATGAGCTGATAGAAGCCTGCCTTAATGAAATATCACAGTTGGCAGAAGAAAAAGGACATACCCTGATATTTCAGCCGAATGCTGCAGAAAATATTTTGAACGCAGACAGAATGCAGGTCAAAAGGATTTTAATGAATCTTTTAAGCAATTCTCTAACCTACGCTTATCCTGATACAGAATTAGTAATAACTGCAGAAAAACACGACAGCTGCATGCGAGTTTGTGTAAAAAACAGAAGTCCGTATATGCCGAAAAAAGTTCTGGAAACTATATTCAATAAATACGTAACCCATGCGGAAAAATTCAACAAAGTAGGCGCAGGACTCGGCTTATATCTTTCCAAACAAATAGTAGAGGCTCATGGCGGAAAAATCATAACCAAAAGCTTTGAAGATAATCAATGCATCTTCGGTTTTGATATTCCGTTAGAAAAACAACCCTCATCATTACAGATACAAAATCAGCTTATAAATATATAAACCCCGATTACCGGCATCTGGTAATATTACCTTCCTTATCATAAAAGGCTAGACCGCTGCAGGACGTAATAGGAGGAGTACGATAAACTTCCCTGACAACCGTCTGCTGCGGTTTTATTTCGTCATAAGAAGCAACTCTGTTGCGTCTGCTTGTATAACGGACACCGCTGTAATATACTCCGCCATAAATAGGATATATACCGCCGATAGGACGTTTATAAATTTTTGTAGTACCGATAACCGTACGTTTAGGAATGCTCACACCCAATCCCGGAGTATACACAGGTCTTACACTGATAGTACCGCCCCTGACATTAGTAGCCATGGCTGGTGAAATTACACCGGCTGTCACAACTAACATACACATTAAAACTATTAAAAAAATCTTTTTCATAAATTTTCCCTTACCTGTTCTCATTAAAACCGAAAAACATATTTTTTTGTTACCTTTGTAGAAAATTGTTACGTATCTTAACCACCTGTATAATATCTTTTTCGCAAAATACTACCCGACCGGAATATATATCAGGAGAAGTATATATGATACGCTTATTAAAGTACACAACCAAGGAGTTATTATGCAAAATTTATTAACAGTAAGCAAAAAGCCGCGCAAAAAATTTCGCTGCCCTATTAATATGTCAGAAAAAAATAATTCACAAACAATAATCTTTACTCTGGTCAAAAATTTGACAACTGTACTTGATGTAGGATGCGCCTCGGGCGAACTGGGAATAGCACTTGATAAAATGAAATCCTGCAAAGTTTACGGAATAGATAACAGTATCAGACATATTGCAACAGCGCGCAGCTGCGGCTCTTACGAGGAAGTTTTCAACATAAATCTTGATGAAAATTACGGCAAAATGCTTGATGATTACAATGAATTTTTTGATTGCATAATAATCGGCGATACCCTGCAGCATCTTAAAAATCCTCAGCTTGTTCTCGGGAAGCTGAAAAAATTACTGAAAGAAGACGGCTGCATGCTGATTTCTGTTCCAAACTTTGCCCACGCCAGCATAAAGGGGGATTTACTGAATAATGACTGTACCTCCTGCAGAGATAATGATTTTATAAATATGCAGCCCATGAAAATTTTCACCTGTAAAAACCTGCCATCATTTCTGTCAGACATAAATTTGCGTATAGACAATCTTAAATTCACATACAAAAACCTCGCAGGAATAAAAAATACAAAAACCTATTCCAAATTACCGGATAATATAATAAATTATATTTTTCACAACCCGCATAGTTTTGTAAAACAGTACATCCTTAAAGTACAAAAAAGTGACTTAACCACAAATGATGTCTTTGAAATTAACAAAGAAATCTTTGCACAAAGCGAAAATGATATAAAAAAATCCTATCTGTATAAAGAAACTTACCACGATTCAAAACATAAAATTGATTTAATAAAACGACATAATTTTTTAATATTCCTCAATTCGTGTATAATAAAGAAAAAGCGACTAAGTTGACGAGGTAAAAATGAAACGAATATTAATCACGGGAGGCGCAGGATTTATCGGAAGCCACCTATGTAAACGACTTGTAGAAGAAAATAACGACGTAATCTGTCTGGATAATTTTTTTACAGGTTCAAAAGATAATATTCGTGAACTCATTGGACTAAAAAACTTTGAACTGGTAAGGCATGATATAACTAAAGAATATTTTGCCGAAGTTGACCAGATATATAATCTTGCGTGTCCGGCAAGCCCTCCGCATTACCAGTACAACCCGATAAAAACTATCAAAACATCCATTCTTGGAACAATGAATATGCTCGGTGCTGCAAAACGCTGCAAAGCAACCATCCTGCAGGCATCAACCTCAGAAGTCTACGGTGACCCTAAAGTCCATCCGCAAACAGAAGACTACTGGGGCAATGTTAATCCAATCGGGATAAGAAGCTGTTACGATGAAGGAAAACGCTGCGCAGAAACACTTATGATGGATTACCACCGTCAAAATAATGTTGATATAAGAATTATCCGTATATTCAACACCTACGGACCTAATATGGCTGAAAATGACGGTCGTGTGGTTTCCAATTTTATACTGCAAGCCCTGAAAAATGAAGATATAACCATATACGGCGACGGAACCCAAACACGTTCATTCTGTTATGTTGACGATCTTGTCGACGGTATGATTCGCATGATGAATAATCCGCAAAAATTTATCGGTCCTGTTAACCTTGGGAATCCTAACGAACGGTCAATTCTTGATTTTGCAAAACTGATTATTGAAATGACAGGCTCAAAATCCCAAATTATATACAGACCTCTGCCGCAGGATGATCCAGTCCAGAGAAAACCTGACATCTCACTGGCTAAAAAAGAATTAAACTGGGAACCTTATACTGACATAAAAACAGGATTGGAAAAAACTATAGAATATTTCAAAACAAAAATTTAGAGAGGAATTAACAGAGAAAAATGAAAGTATGTGTAATAGGAACAGGATACGTAGGATTAGTTGCAGGAACATGTCTTGCAGAAATGGGCAATCAGGTTATCTGCGTAGATAACAATATTGAAAAACTCAATCTTTTAAAAAAAGGAATTATTCCGATATTTGAACCGGGACTTGAAGAATTAATTAAAGCTAATGTATCAGAAAACAGACTTTCATTTTCCGATGATATAAAATATGCCGTTGAAAATTCTCTTGTATGTTTTATAGCCGTAGGTACACCGCAGGGTGAAGACGGAGCTGCTGATTTGCAATATGTTTATCAGGTTGCGGAAAATATAGGTAAATCCATAAACGGCTATAAAGTCATCGTAGATAAGTCAACAGTACCTGTAGGAACTGCAGAAAAAGTAACAGGCATCATACGCGCAAACACAAATTCACCGTTTGACGTGGTTTCTAATCCGGAATTCTTAAAACAAGGGGCTGCCGTAGATGATTTTCTCCGCCCTGACAGAGTGATTATAGGCTCAAATTCACAACGCGCGACAGAAATTATGCAGGAACTCTACGCACCTTTTCTACGAACAGGAAACCCTGTCATAATTATGGATGTAAAATCTGCTGAAATGACAAAATATGCTGCAAATTCGTTTTTAGCACTGAAAATATCTTACGCAAACGAAATTGCAAACCTTTGCGAAAAAGTAGGCGCCAATGCAGAAATGGTAAGAATAGGTATGAGTTCTGACAGGAGAATCGGACCGCAATTCTTGTTCCCGGGTATAGGCTACGGCGGAAGCTGTTTCCCTAAAGATGTTCAGGCGCTTATCAGAACAGCAAAAGAATTCAATTGCGGCTATGATATATTTGAAGCAACTGACAGGGTTAATAAAAAACAAAGGCTGCTATTTATTGAAAAAATTCTCAACAGATTTAATAATGACATCTCAGGCAAAATTTTCGGAGTATGGGGTCTTGCTTTTAAGCCCAAAACTAATGATATGAGAGAGGCACCGTCAATTACAATTATAAACGAACTGCTAAGCCGCGGGGCAAAAATTCAAGCCTACGACCCGAAAGCTTTTGATATAGCAAGAACAATCTGGAAAGATAAAATAATTTACGCGCAAAATTCGTATGAAGCTCTGAATGATGCTGATGCGATGCTGCTTTTAACCGAATGGAACGAATTCCGTCGTCCAGACTTTGACAGAATAAAAACTCTGCTCAAAAAACCACTGATATTTGACGGCAGAAATCAATACGAAAGCCATCGTATGCTCCAGCGTGGATTTGAATATATATGTATAGGTGAACAGCCGCTAAGCTAACTAATCATTCCAAAAATTTGCACGGAAAAAGATTTTTATTGTCTTTGCAAGTTTTTTGAAAAATCCTATATTGTTTGTTTCAGCATTAAACTTTGAAAGATCAACCATATCAGGGGTAGAATTCAAAGATACCTTTGACATATTTTCTGTTGCATTTCTTGCAGCCTGATTGATGCTTACATATTTTTGCGGGGTAACTTTCAGTAATTTAATCATTTTAAATTCCTTTCAATCTTACACTTGTGTATATACATGAAAACAGAAAAAAATTTTTATTGCCAATACTGTAAAGAAATATTAAATATTATGCATATTATCAAAAATTTCTTTACGTTGAACCCATATTTCCATTCCGAGTTCTTTCCCGACATCAGTCAATGCTTCTTTAATTTCTTTGAATGAATACTTTGATTTTTCTATATTACCTAAAAGGAACATAACAAAATGTCCCTGCATCAAAGTTTGTTTAATATCTTCTATATTAACTTCATATTGCGCCAGAGCCGTAGTGACTCTGGCAACAATCCCAACTTTATCAATACCTGATACCGTAACAATTATTTGCTCTGACATATTTCATCCTCATCATCTTGTACAGCAGCTTCGACAGCTACAGGCTCTTTAACTCTCCAGTCTCTGTTTAAAGAAAGACAAATATTATGACGCTGGCAGTAATCTATCAAATCTTTTTTGACTTCAGGTGCCAGAATATACAAAGTAATAATGTTAGGAACACAGAGTGCAATCATCATCGCATCTGTAATATCAATTACGGATTTAACATTCATTGCAGAACCTACAATGATAAATAAACAGTAAATCAGGTTGAAAGCAAGAACACGTTTTTTACCTTCCCCAAACAGGAATGTCCAAGCTTTTTGACCGTAATAAGCCCATGAAATCAAAGTTGAAAGTGCAAACATAACAGCAATGATAGACAGAATAATAGGGAAGAACGGTATAACTGATTGAAACGCGTTAGACGCAAGTTCAATACCTGAAATTTTACCTACCTCATACTGATCAAGTACACCTGAAAATACAATAGCAAAAGAAGTAAACAAACATAAAACACCTGTCAGGAAAGTTTCAATCAAAGCAACAAACCCTTGAGAAACAGGTTCTTTTGTCTGTGCCGTTGCATAAACAATTGCCGCAGCACCGGTTCCGGCCTCATTACACTGAACCGAACGTCTTAAACCTATGATAATCGTACCAAATATACCGCCAGCGACAGCAGTAGGATTGAAAGCTTCTTTTATTATTAACGCAAGAGCATGCGGAATATTCATAAAATTAGCACCTATAACAATTAAACCTGAAACAATGTACATAATACACATTGTAGGGGTCAAAATAGTTGTAACTTTAGCTATACTTTTGATACCGCCGACAATAACCATCCCGATAAGAATAGCTACAATCAAACCTATAATCCATGTATGACCGTGTAAAAGGCTTTGTTCTTTACCGGTAATAAATACCATCTGGTGAGCCGTCTGGTTAATTTGAATCATATTACCGCCGGTAATACCGCCCCCTATACAAAGAATAGCATATATAACGGATAGCGGTTGTCCGAGCCATCTCATTTTCTTTCTGGTTAACCCGTGTGCAATATAGTGCATAGGCCCGCCTGATACAGAGCCGTCAAGGTTAAATCTTCTGTACTTAACCGCAAGAGAGGCTTCTACAAACTTAATAGACATCCCCAGAAGTGCACCTGCAAAAATCCAGAATGCTGCACCGGGACCGCCTATAGAAATAGAAATTGCGACACCCGCAATACTACCAATACCTATAGTTCCTGACAGGGCTGTTGCCAGAGCCTGAAAAGAAGAAACTTCTCCGTTTGAATCATCCCCGCCGTGTTTATGTCCCGGACCGGACACCATATCAACAGCATGCTTAAATCCCCATACGGAAATTCCACGATAGTATATTGTAAAAAATATACCTGCAATTAATATCCAGAAAATAATCAGCGGAACTTCATTGTTACAAATATTAACCGGATAAAAAATTACATTGGCAACCGCATCTGATATCGGAGCAACGTGTTTGTCCATAAATGCATCAACACCTGAAGCCATTGCTGACTGGATGTTCAAAATCAATGTCATCAATACAAATAAAAATTTTTTCATCAATATTCCTCATTTCCTTTCAGGGGGGTTTGCTGTAAAGCGGGTAAACCAACCTTTCATCAGTCTACCAAAAACATGCTTTGAATGGTTAAAACTTTTGTCAAATGTTTACAAAAACTTAAAAATTTGATCAAGATAATCTTCTGCACACGCCTCTGAAGTGTACCTGTTTATAGTATTGAAAGTATTGCAGCGTAAAGATTTCAGCTCATCAGAATTTAAATTTTTTATACTTAACAAAGTTTGTCTTATATCTTCAACAGTCGGATAAACTAAAAAGCCGTTTTCACCGTCTTTAATTATTCCGTCAATTCCGTCGGCTTTTGTACCGACAGTAATACAGCCGGCCGCCATAGCTTCAAGATAAACCATCCCGAAAGTTTCCCCGACACTTGGCAGAACAAAAACATCAGCTTCTGACATTTTATCCATAACTTCATCATGAGGAAGAGCTCCGGTAAATTTTACAGAGGAGTCAATTTTTTGTAACTCACGGCGCCCGTCACCATCCCCTATAA
The DNA here is from genome assembly GCA_944323595.1 of Candidatus Gastranaerophilales bacterium. Lineage (GTDB taxonomy): Bacteria > Cyanobacteriota > Vampirovibrionia > Gastranaerophilales > Gastranaerophilaceae > CALUVN01. The sequence goes on from CALUTF010000001.1 coordinate 42,781, forward strand.
CAGTCAGTTCAAAACCTTCCAGCCCTTTAAGTGCATAAATAAGTTTATCTATATTCTTTCTCTTTTTAAAATTAGCACACGTTAAAACTTTAAGAGTTTTTCCGAAATTTTTCTCCCTCACCGGTTTTATCAGACGGGCATCAATTCCTGACGGCGCAACAAAAGTCTTATCACGAAATTGCGGATACATCCGGAGCAATTTATCACGCAAAACAAAAGAGCGGCAGGCAATTAACGGAGCGCGGAACAATGCCTGCTCCAATCTGGCTCTGAAATAAAAACTGTATTGCGGTTTTGTCAAAACTTCAATATCAGAATTATGAATTCCTGCCACAAACGGGATATCCAATTTATCAGCGAATAAAATTCCTGACGGCATGTGCGCAATGATTAAATCCGTTGTTATCTCCGGAAGTTTATTTTCCACATTAAACATAAACGGCGTAAAATAATTTACGTTAAAGACATTGCCGTATTGACCTGTTTTGTAAAACGGCTTTTTCCTGATAAAAGAATTTAAAATAAAATTAGGTTTAATAACAGAAACTTCATGTCCTGCAGCTTCCCAGCCTTTTACGAAATCATAAAGTGTTCTAGGTGTCGTTCTCTCTTTTTCTGATACAGGATACAAATCTGTTATTAGCAAAATTCTCATAAAATGATTATAACATATATCCTGCATTTGTAATAAAAGTTAAACTCTGTTATAATAAATGTAAACTTATTTAGGAATTATAAGAATATGGCAAGCCCGCAAAAAAAATTATCAATTGCTTTTTATTGGCACATGCATCAGCCGGTTTATCAACTGTCACCAGATGGTGATTATGTAATGCCATGGGTAAGGCTGCACGCTGTTAAAGACTATCTTGATATGGCAAATATTGTCAAAAAATTCAAAAATATTAAGCTGAACTTTAACATCTCACCGGTACTTTTGAACGGGTTTGAAAATTACGGAGAAAAAAATCTCCATGACCTGCATTCAAGATTTACCGTAAGCGATATTGAAGATTTCTCTACTGATGACAAAAATTATATTCTGAATAATTTTTTTGATTCAAACTATCAGTCAATGATATTAAAATACCCTGAATACAACAGGCTTTATCAAAAATATCAGGAATCCTGCGGGGAAGATATTGATATTTTCACCAATCAGGAATACTCTGACCTGATGGCACTTTTTAATCTGGCGTGGATGGATCCTGCTTATAAAAACGAATATCCCGAACTGAAAAAACTCTACAGAAAAGGCAAAAATTACACAAAAGAAGACCGGATAAAAATTATAGAAATACAAAGACAAATAATAAGACGCATAGTTCCGGAGTACAGAGAACTTATTGAAAATAACAAAATAGAAGTTACCACAAGTCCGTTTTATCATCCTATACTACCGATACTTCTTGATATAAAAGATACAATCAGCGGCGAATGTGACGATTTGCCGTCAAATTTAAAAACAGAGCTTGATGCCAAAATTCAGACACAGTTTGCGCTTGACAGGATAGAGCAGACTTTTGGAAGACGCCCGCGGGGGATTTGGCCGTCAGAACACTGTGTCAGCGAAAAAGAACTCAATATGTTCAAAGAATTAGGAATTGAATGGACAATATCAGACGAGGGAATTTTGTCGGATTCAATAAATTTTGAATTTGTACGGGATTTCAAAGGTTATCTTGAAGATCCTTACCACCTTTTAAAATCTTACAGATTCAAAACAAAATATTCCAATATAGATATTATTTTCCGTGATGCAGTTATCCCTAATTTAATAAGTTTTGAATATCCTAATCAGGACTCAAAAGCTGCTGCAAATGATTTGTATGACCGGATAAAAGTAACCCAGAGCAAACTTCTGTCTTCTCCTGATGAAAATCACCTGCTGACGATTGCTATGGATGGAGAAAACTGTTGGGAGAACTACCTTGACGACGGCAACGAATTTTTACATACAATTTACGAACTTATTGATAATGACCCGACTCTGGAAACCGTCTTAATAAGCGACTATCTTGACAGAGAAAAACATCCGAAACCTCTCAACAGAATTTGTGCGGGCTCATGGATAAACAGAACATTCAAACTGTGGATAGATGAACCGATTAAAAACCTCGCATGGACATATTTGAAACAGGTTCGTGATGATTTTTGCAGATGTGTAAGAAAAAATCCGCTAAACCCTAATATCAAACTGGCAAGAAAAGAGTTATTTGTATGTGAAGGCAGTGACTGGTTCTGGTGGTATGGCGAACCGAATGACTCAGGTCGTGATAATATATTTGATTATCTGTTCAGAGAACATTTGAAAAATATTTATCTTTACCTTGGAATACCTGCGCCGGAATATCTTGATATTCCGCTGCTTTCTGCAATAACAAAACCGTCAAGATTTCCTAAAGGAGAATTTACACCAACAATTACCGGCAGACAGGAAGATAGCGCAGAGTGGCTTAATGCCGGATGTATAGATATACCTGACGGTCCTGTATTAAAAGAAACTAAATTCTTTGACAGGATTTATTACGGATGCGACAGTGATAATCTGTATCTGCGTTTCTGTATGAATGAATACACCTCAAACACACCTATCGCAAAAAAAATGCATCCACAAATTTATATATACGCCAAAAACTTTGACAAAAAACAAATACTTTCACCTGTCCGGGTAATCCACAGACGTGAATCAATCCTGCCGGTTGCAAAAGAAAAATTCCACAACGAAATAAAAATTTCCATAGACAATAACAAACTTGATGCAGTACGTTTTGCTCAAGCTGCAAACAACAACCTCTGGATTGCGCGTTCGGGACGGAAAATTACAACCGCTTTCGGCAAAGTACTGGATATGAGTATACCATTTGATATTTTAAACATTGCCCCAGGTGATACCCTTGAATTCATGTTTGCAAACGCAAATTTTGACGCACTTGACAGTTATATTCCTAACGACAGCTTTTTAACAGTTAAAAGAAGTCTTTAATATATGTAACATTTTCGTTACAATTAACCGGAATATTAAAGTTTTAAAGCATTTACGCCGTAATAAAATATATCAAGAAAAAGGATAACTCATGAGCGAATTTTTTGACAACATCATAAGACCACAGATACTTGAAGGCAGAGCACCTCTGCCGGAGAATTATCTTGCCGGTGATGCAGCACAAAAAGACGAGTCAAAATCCGCACCAATATTTTTTGATATGGTTGAAGTCAACCTTAAAAAAGGCTCAATTTTCAGACAAGACTAATCTATTTTCCTCAATTATAAAAAATACCTCTATATCTATTTATTAAGCACAAAGAACGGAACCGTGAAGTTTCCGTTTTTTATTACATTTATTATTAATTTTTGTAAACTTTCTATTAAAAACATTAAAGTTTCAGCAAAAAAATCCGATATATAAAATACAAGACACTACTTTTACTCAATTTTCCCCCAATATATCAAAACGGAACCGGCAGGTTCCTTTTTTATTGCCTGAAAGAAATTTTATCACATTCATTTATATAATTTTTAGTATTTGAAGAGGACACATCCGGTGTTCTTGGCAGATAAATCACGTCGCAGTATTGTTTCAGGAAATCAAATTTTCCAGCCCAGTCATCCCCCATCACAAATACATCCGCATAATAATTTTTTATATCAAGAGGCTTTTGTTCCCAATTTTCCTCGGGAATAACCAGATCAACATATCGTAAAGACTCAAGAAGTTTTTTCCTCTCCTGATACGGATAAAAAGCTTTTTTACCTTTCATCAAATTGAATTCATCTGTAGAACAGCCGACAATAAGATAATCCCCGAGTGCTTTAGCTCGCTTCAGAAGATTTATATGACCGTAATGCAATATGTCAAAAGTTCCGTATGTTATCACTCTGCGCATTTTTCGCCCGCTTTTATTAATTCTTTTATACGTCTGTGCTTATCTGCATCTATTTCCGGAATATAACTATGTTTCGGATAAGTATTCTTTGGAATCTCCATATAAGCCCCGTAAATATTCCATAGCACAAAATCAGGATTGGCAGGACACGGAAATTCCGCATCTTCAAATTGAATTCTTTTGACAGGCAGAATTTTCTCAGTATCATAAACCCGATTTTTCCAGCGTTCATGCGGAAAATCTATTCCCCAGAATATAGTGTCACCGGTTTTAGGTTTATTTTGAAGAATTTCTTCATTTGTTATTTTCGTTAATTTTCTGCGTAATCTTGATGGATTTTTAATTGAAAAAGGGGTATATTTCAAACGATTAATTATCCATGTAATCTTTTTATGGAGTTTTTTCTTTTCTTGCTCATCAGTTGCTTTGTTATAAAAATCATAGGGAAATACATCTATAAAAATATTATTTGACAATATATGCTTTACTTTTGCACAACATTTATTCCGTCCGTTAAACTCAAACTCACAATAAAGGCGGCAGTCTTTTTCTATCTCGCAAATCATTTTTTCATAATCTTCGCGCGGCATTCCTATATCCAAATCATCATCCCACGGGATAAAACCTTTATGACGTACAGCACCGAGCAGCGTACCGAAATCAAGCCAGTATGTTAAATTTTTCTGCCGGCAAAAACAATCAAATATTTTTAACAGGCTCAATTCCGCAAGTTGTATTTCCCGCAACATTCCATCGGCAGGAGGAATATCAGCAGCATTTTTGTATAAACTGTAATCTATACTCATATTTCTGATAGAAGGTTTTAAAATATTTAACTTAAAACCAAACAAATAGACTTTATAGTGAGAACCATTACTCACTTCACAGCCAAAAAGCTTAGCCATTTCTACCTCCTGCGTAGTTGATTTTTAATTTAATTATATAGATTAAATCTATAGTGTCAACATATTAAATATAATAGAACCATTTGAATTTGGCTTATATAATTCAAGAAAAGGTATATAATGACTATTCAAAAGAAATTGGGAAAAAAAATTCAAACTTTGAGAAAAATCAAAGGATATAGTCAGGAGAAATTTGCAGAAGCAATCGGCATTGCGCCAACGTCTTTAAGCTTAATAGAAACAGGCAACGGTTTTATGACAGGTACGACTCTTGACAAAATTGTCAGCGTACTTGAACTGGAACCGCAGGATTTATTCAATTTTAATGACAGCTTAACAGATGAAGATATGTACAATTATCTGGTTAATAAAATTGAATTTATAAAAAATGACACTAAAATGCTCAAAATCGCTTACTCATTCTTCAAAAGTATTCTGTAACCCATGCATCTTTAAAAAATTTATTTTAATTAATTAATAAAAAAATATTATTAGAGCTAATATGTCTAATAATATTTTTTATTGATAAATCTATGAACTGCTGTAATATATTCAATAATAAAAGCTGTCGTTGATTTAATTATTTTGAAATTGCGTATTTACCTGTAGAGCCAAATCCGCCTGCGCCGCGTAGAGTTTCCGAGAGTTCAGTAACAACTTCTATTTCTGCCTGTTCCACACGCGCAATAACCATTTGCGCAATTCTTTCCTGCGGCTGAATTGTATATGTTTCATTTGAAAGATTTACTACAGGAACACAAACTTCACCGCGATAATCTTCATCAATAGTTCCTACACAATTAATCAGAGTTATACCGTGTTTAATAGCAAGTCCGGAACGCGGTCTTACCTGCGCTTCATACCCGTGTTCCAATTCAATCTTTAAACCTGTAGGAATTAACTTACGCTCCAGAGGCTTAAGCGTAACAGGTTCCTCTATAGCCGCGCACAAATCCATGCCGGCAGCACCGTCTGTTTGATATGCCGGTACATTTATGTTATGTGCCAATCTTTCTATCTTCAATATTGTCATAATAAAAAACTCCTTATACTTTATAATAATATAAAGCATAAGAAGTTTTTTGTAAACTATATAGCTCTAATCGTTTTTAAAAAGTCCGGCAAGTTTTGTTATAATTGACGGAGTTTTATTATCATTTTTATAGGCTTCGTAATTAGCAATATCTTCCGCAATAGCCAATCTTCTACCCTTGCCGCCGTATCTGTAGGCAAGAGGTTCTTCGGCATCTTTAATTAAAGTTTTGTATGCTCTTACACGGAATATATTTGCCTGTCTTGTAAACAGCATTTCTTCTATAGGTTTCCGACCGGCTTTAGTACTGTAAATGCTGCCCAAAATCTTCCATGGCTTACCGCCTATATCAACAAAAACATTTGAGCCTGTAACCTTAATATCTGAGGCCTTATTATTAGCCTGACGTTTAATAAATTCATCTCCGGCGTGCGGATTTTCGGCAAAAACACTTTTAAAGAACTTTTTTCCGGAGGGTGTGAATTTTACCGCCATTCCAAATGCAGGAGAGGCGTTTTGCTGCGGGGTAATAGTATTCATTTTATACTTCCTTATTTATACTTCTTCTTCAACTAAACTTATTGTATATCCGAAAATTTTTGAAATCAACTGCATATAGCTTTTTTATTTTTCAACAAACTCTATTCGATAACCTAAAATATCCGCAATCAACTGGCATTCGGTAAATGAAATTGTATCCCTGTTAATTTTTCCATATAACATTGCGGGTGTATATGTCTTCCCTGCAAACTCAGTCATTTTTACGGCAAGCTCCTCCATTGACACACGTTTCAATGTAAGTAAAATTTTAAGCTGTCTTTTGATATCCATTCAACAATTATATGTTATTTGACAAAAATTCTCGCGGATGTGTAATTATTATCTAATACGATAATAATTATTGTATTAGATAATAGGATTAATATAGCAAGGAAAATATTAATGAGGAATGACGAAATAAGAAACAAAACATTTAGAAAACTTGGTCTACATATTCAAAAATTACGTGCAGCAAACGAAACGTTTGCATCAATACTACTCTTCAACTTTCAAAAAAGTCGCCTTTTGAAGATGTTCAAGAAGCTTTTAATATCTTTGTATTGGTGGCTTTTATATAAACCGTACTACCCCTCTCCTAAGTAGGAGAGGGGGTAGGGGTGAGGTGCAAACGAAATTTTTGCATCAACACTATTCCTCAACATTGGAATTGTCGCCTGTATTAGATGTTCAAAAAATTTTGAACATTTTTGAAATACCGGCTTTTGGCGAAATAAAGTTCCCTCGCCCCGTCAGCTTGACCTCTGTGAGGGGAGGAATTAAGGGAGGGGGCATACTTAGACAGGGGCAGATAAGGTATGACCTTAACAAGCTAAGACACTGAACGACCAAGTAGGGGCATAAAATCACGTTTAGCCCTTGGCTCAACGGATTTTGCAACCAGTTCAGCATGACAATATATATGTCGTGTTAAACAATTGACATTCAACACGACATACTTTTTTGAAATTCGAATTTTTAGGCTTTTGGGCGGGTTACTGTTTCAATTCACTTTCAATTTTTGAAAGAATTTCATCCAGTTTAGAAGCATCCTTGACACCGCCCTGTGCAAAATTAGGACGACCGCCGCCGTTTGCACCGGTAGCTCTTGCAATTTCACCGACAATCTTGCCTGCATTAATACCTTTTTGCACAAAACTGTCAGAAACTCTTGAAATTACAGTCTGACTGTTTGCAAGAACAATAATACTTTCACCGAGTTTTGATGCTAAAAATTCAACACCGATTTTAGCGCCCAGAGGTTTAACCGTATCTTCCATTTTTGTAATGAATAATTTGCCGCCGTCAATGTCCTGTGCTCTGGAAAGGAATGTGGCAAATTTTGAACGGGTATTTTCTTCTTCAAGTTTTTCTATGCGTTTATTAAGTTCACGGTTTTCTTCAAGAAGTTTTTCAACACGTTCAACGGTCTCATTGTAATGAGTTTTGAACATAAGTGAAAGCTTATCCATTTCCTTAACTTTTGCATTCATAAATTCAAAAGCGGCTTTGGAAACAACAAGTTCAATACGTCTGGTTCCGGCAGAAATTGCGCCCTCGGAAACAATTTTGACAAGTCTTAAATCACGGGTATTTCTTGCATGAGTACCAGCACAGAATTCTTTTGAAATACATTCTACGCCGTGACCGATAGAAACAACTCTGACAATATCATCGTATTTTTCACCGAAAAGTGCTGTTGCACCTGTCAATTTTGCCTGTTCAATATCCATAACATCCGTATGAATTTCCAGACCCTTTGCAACCCAATCGTTCATAATATCTTCGACTTTGAAAATTTCTTCCGGCGTCATAGCACGTGAGAAGCTAAAGTCAAATCTCATTCTGTCAGGTTCAACCTGAGAACCCGCCTGATGAACTTCATCACCGAGAACCTTAATCAATGCTGCCTGAAGCAGGTGTGCTGATGAGTGGTGCAGTCTGATTTCTTCACGACGGGGGACATCAATCGCAGCTTTAACCTTATCGCCGATAATGATTTCGCCGTTAATGACATTTGAACGATGAACGAACAATTTATTAACTTTAAATGTTGTAAGAACTTCGGCTTTGAGATTTTCGCTCTCAATAAAACCGCAATCGCCTACCTGACCGCCGCATTCTGCATAGAAAGGTGTTTTATCAAGCACAATATCAACATAGCCGTCACCCTCAATCGTAGCAAGGATTTTAGCATCGCATTCATTTTGTTCATAACCGACAAAGTCAGTTGAGCCGACTTCATCTTCAAGTTTTGCATACTTCATATCACCGGTTACGGAAATTTTTGCAGTGGCAGCCTTTGCTCTGTCTTTCTGCTCCTGCATTGCTTTTTTATAGCCGTCTTCATCTACCTTAAGACCGTTTTCAGCCGCGATTTCTTTTGTCAGTTCAAGCGGGAACCCGAATGTGTCATAAAGTCTGAAAGCGCTTTCGCCGTCAATGTCTTTCTTTGAAGTGATAAATTCGTCAAGCATTTTGTAGCCTCTATCAAGAGTTTTAGCAAAACGTTCTTCTTCTTTTTTGATTACGTCAATAATTTTAGCCTTATTTTTAACCAAATCAGGATAAGCCTGACCGTAATTATCAACAACAACATCAACGAGTTTATATAAGAACGGCAAATCCATTCCGAGAATTTTTCCGTGGCGCAAAGCACGTCTTAAAATCATTCTCAATACATAGCTTCTGCCCTCATTACCGGGGATTACACCGTCTGAGATAAGAAAAGTAACGCATCTTGCGTGGTCAGTGATAATTCTCAGGGAAATGTCTGTTTTTTCTGATTTTTTATAAGGGACACCGGACATTTCTGAAACCTTATCCAGAATAGGTTTGAGCAAATCAGTTTCAAAAGTGGAAGCAACATTCTGGCATACCATTGTAATACGTTCAAGCCCCATACCTGTATCAACATTTTTACTGTCGAGAGGAGATTGATTGCCCTCTTCATCCTGATAGAGTTCAGTAAATACAAGGTTCCAGATTTCGACCCATCTGTCACATTCACAGGTATCAATACCACATCCGCGCGGGTCATCACATTTGTATTGTTCACCTAAGTCGTAGTGAATTTCAGAGCAAGGCCCGCAAGAACCTGACGCTCCCGGAGGACCCCAGAAGTTATCTTTCTTACCTTTTCTTTTAATACGTTCAGCCGGAACGCCGACACTTCTCCAAATTTCATAAGCTTCGTCATCTGTTTCAAAAATAGTAATCCAGAGTCGGTCTTTATCAAGTTTCAGAACTTCAGTTACAAATTCCCACGCCCACGGAATAATTTCTTTTTTATAATAATCACCGAAAGAAAAGTTTCCGAGCATTTCAAAGAAAGTATGGTGTCTTGGAGTACGACCCACATTTTCGATATCGGAATCTTTACCGCCGGCACGGGCACATTTTTGACAGGAAGTTGCGCGCGCAGGGTCATACGGAGACTTAACAATCCCCAAAAATATAGGTAAAAATTGCAACATGCCTGCAGTTGTCAAAAGTACTGTAGGGTTATCGGGCACAAGGCTGGAACTTTCAACAACCGTATGCTGATGTTTATTTTTAAAATAATCTAAATATAACTGTCTGATTTGATTTCCGGTTAGCATAATTTTCACATTTCCTCTTATTTTAATATCCAGATAAAAAAATTATACCCCAAAAAAATTTTATAAGACCAAGAATATTTACACACTGTTAAAATAAATAAAAAAAGATGGGTTTATCCCATCTTTTTTTTATTTACCCTGGATGCGATTCGAACGCATGACCTACCGCTTAGAAGGCGGTTGCTCTATCCAGCTGAGCTACCAGGGCTTACCTTTTTTATATTATCACGTAATTTTTTTCTTGCAAGAGCTTTGTTTAATTATGTTGATTTTTCTTCACTAAAACAACTTCACTAAAACTTTACAAACCAATATAATTAACCTAATTTAAATAAATTCCCGAGAGTATAAACAATTAGTGCTACCACCCACGCAATTGAACATTGCAGTAAAATTACGATAACCGCATATCTGCGTCCGAGTTCTCGCTTAACTGTGGCAATAGCAGCGACACACGGTGTGTACAATAGCGAGAATACCAAAAATACAAATGCTGTTAAAGGAGTAAATAAATCAGGAAGCTTTGATGTATCCCCGCCTAATAAAACACTTAACGTACTTACAACACTTTCCTTTGCCATAAATCCCGTAATAAACGCTGTTGAAATCCTCCAATCACTTATACCCAAAGGCTCAAACAACGGTACGAGCAAATTACCCAAACCCGCAAGCAAACTGTCCGCAGAATTTGTAACTAAATTTAATCTGGAATCAAATGTCTGCAAAAACCATATTACTATTGTTGCCCAGAATATTATCGTAAACGCTCTTGTTACAAAGTCTTTTGCTTTCATATAAATCAATCTGTAAACATTCATCGGACTCGGCATTCTGTAATTCGGAAGCTCCATTACAAAAGGCACCGGTTCTCCCTTAAATACGAAAAATTTCATAAAATATGCAAAAATTATCCCGACAATTATTCCTGTTAAATACAGACTTAAAATTACAGCAACCTGAGAATCTCTGAAAAATGCCGCAGTAAATAATGCATATATAGGCAATTTGGCAGAACAACTCATAAAAGGCGTCAGAAATATTGTCATCTTTCTGTCACGTTCTGATGGAAGAGTCCTAGTCGCCATAATAGCAGGAACAGAACATCCAAAACCTATCAGCATAGGCACAAAACTTCTTCCGGACAAACCGATTTTACGCAGAATTTTATCCATAAAAAATGCAACACGTGCCATATATCCGGTATCTTCCAATATTGAAAGAAAGAAAAATAGCACGACGATTACCGGCAAAAAGCTTAATACACTTCCAACACCAGCAAAAATACCATCAATAATCAGCGAATGCACGATAGGATTTAAACCGTAAGCAGTCAATGCATTATCAGTTACTTTCGTAATCCATTCTATACCTGTATCCATTAATCCGGATAACCAGCTCCCTAACGGACCGAATGTCAAATAAAAAATTAATGCCATTATGCATAAAAAAGCAAGTATTGCAGTATATTTACCCGTAAGAATTTTATCAGCACCTGCGGACAATTTATATCCTGAAGATTCCTCAGGACAGGAAACGAATTCAGCACACAATTTTTCGATAAAGCTAAACCGCATATCAGCAAGTGCGGATTCTTTATCAAGTCCGGATTCCGTTTCCATCTGGGATATAATTTGCTGACACGCTTCTATTTCATTTTCATCAAGATGCAATGACTGTGTTATAAGTTCATCGCCCTCTGCAAGTTTGGTTGCGGCAAATCTTACAGGAATACCGGCAGATTTTGCATGGTCATCTATCAAATGAATAATAGAATGAATACATCTGTGAACAGCACCCTCCGGACCGTCATCAGATTCACAAAAATCAAGCCTGCCAGGATGTTCATCGTATTTGGCAACGTTAATCGCGTGTTCTATAAGTTCTTCTATCCCCTGATTTTTTGATGCCGAAATCGGGATTACAGGAACACCGAGAGTAGCTTCTAAGCCGTTGACATCAATACTTCCGCCGCTTTCGTTAACCTCATCCATCATATTCAGTGCAATTACCATCGGGACATCAAGTTCTATAAGCTGTAATGTAAGGAGTAAATTTCGCTCAATATTGGTTGCATCAACTATATTTATAATCCCGTCAGGTTTTTCGTCTAATATAAAATTTCTTGTAACAATTTCTTCATTGCTATAAGGAGATAGTGAATATATTCCAGGCAAATCTGTGATAGTAGCTTCGCTGTGATTTTTGATAATTCCGTCTGTTCTGTCAACAGTAACTCCGGGGAAATTCCCGACATGCTGGTTTGAACCGGTAAGTTGATTAAATAGGGTAGTCTTGCCGCAATTTTGATTACCTGCCAGAGCAAGTAGAATTTTTTCTTTAGGCTTTACTTTATTATTTTTACGGGTAGTATAAGTAATTGTTTCACCTTTTTGTGAATGCGCAATATCTTTAAACTGAACTATTTTACGTGGACAATCATGCGCATCATGGATGTCTTTTATTACTATTTTAGAAGCATCGTCTTTCCGTAACGTAAGATTATATCCGCGAAGTCTTATCTCTAAAGGATCACCGAGAGGCGCCGTTTTAATAAGAGTTACTTCCGTATTAGGAGTAAGTCCCATATCCAGAATATGATGTCTGAGGGCTTTGTCTTCACAATTAATTGATGAAATTATCGCATCTTTTCCTATTTGTAATTTATCCAGAGTTGTTTCTACAGATAAGTTTGTCATATAACCTTTTCCCACTGGAAATTATATTACATAATTCCGGCAGTTGGCAATAAGACATTGTAAATTATTCACATTGTTTTGTAATTCCCAAATCATCACATAAAATTATTGTAATATCTTCTCCTGCTTTTGCGTGATAATTCAACCCCGGTGTAATAAGCCCTGTAATCAAACCTACAGTAGTACCGACAGGAATACCTATAGCATAGCCCACACCGAGTTTTGCAGGATTCGGGATAAAAGCAAATCCGGTACCAGCACCGGCGCCAACAACACCCAGCCCCAAAGTCCACGCAGCAAGTTTCCCTGCAGTATGCCAAGGACCTTCTTTAAGTGAACCGTCTTTTGTACAAGGTTTGGCAGACATCTCAATCGCTGTCCCGTCAGGAAGTACAAGACATTCAAAATTCAGATATACACGGGTATTTTTATTAGGAATTCTTTTTTGTTCAATTTTTATAACAGTTGCAACAACCTTTGAACAAGCAGGAATTAACAGTGTACCCTCCTGTGTATAAATACTTTCAGGCACGGTAAAATTAACCCGTTCGCCGACTTTTGCGCATTCTGACCAGAATTTACAATCAAATATAACCTTGAAAGCATTACCTTTACAAATAATGTTGCGTAAATTTGTAATGACTACCTGATTATTAAGAGCACCTTTTTCGCAGAACATGTGTTCATAAGCCATCGGGCATTCATTTTCCTGCATCAGACAGGGTTCGGCAAATACCTGCAAACCAAATAATATTAAACAAAATAAAGCAACTAATTTTTTCATACATATAGTATTAAAAAAATTGAAAAAAAAACGCATTAACCACTACGGCTAAATATCAAAGTGAATAATTATATTTCCTGCGACAAACAGTCAATCCCGCCAAAAGACTGTAAAAATTGCTTGGTAGAAACAAAATACATTTTATCAATTCCTGCTTTTTGAAAATATTCCTGTATCTTAGAGTTTAGTTCCGGATAATCTGATTTGTTTGTTATGTAAAAAGTTTCGCCTTTCGGAGAAGTTCCACCGATGCCATTCATGTAGTTTATAGACAGTGAATTATCCGCATCAAAACTTGGGATTTTTACAATTTTATAACCTTTTTCCGTAAGTTTTTGTTCTGCAGCTTCTCTAATTCCTGCACTTTTTTCGTTTAACGATTCCAGTCTTGCTATCAATTCCTGTTTGGTTGTATCGTCCATATTCTTTATATTGGTTTCTTTTAAAATCTTTATACCCTCCGCATAATCCGGCACCGCAATTTCACCGTTGTGCAGAGGTCTGTACAGCATATCAATATGAAAATCATATTGCGGAATAAATGTTATGTTTTCCTGAGCAATCCCGAGGTCTTCGGCTATCTGCTTTTGGGCAAGTTCAATATTTTCCTCTTCATATTCATCAATTTTCATAGCTCTTAAAGTGTACCATATTGTTTCATCACCTATTATTGCAGCCGGAGTGCCGTCAGCAAGACATGTATTCAGGACATTACCGCCCTCCAGATAACTTTTGGAATAAACCTTATCTTTGTCCTGTACATTTTTTTCAAACGGCTGTTGAAACATTGCAGCATTACCCTGTGTTGCTTTGGAAATATTTTTCCTGTCCGTAATACTATATTTACGATTTAGTTTATCCGATTGAACAAAGTCAGCTATAGATTCTGTCGGGATAACCATTTTACCGTCAGCACGCCGGACGCCGTAATCTTCCAGCCACCAGCCGCTATTCATGTGAATTTCTTCAACCTCAAATCCGACTTCTTTACCTATAGTCCTGACTTCATCTATAATTGTTTTCATTTGCTTTGCCCGTTCAGTTTCAGATTCTGGCGGTGCAAATGTGATTTTACTTATTTGTCTGTCAAGACCTTCTGACCAGCTGGCAGTCTTTCTATTTTCACCTGAAGCCATTTTTCTGTGCACAACCGGTGTTTCCGTGTATGTACCGTCTTCATTTTTCACACGATTGTATTTCTCTATGTAATATTCATCACCTGTTTCTACATTCAAATTTGAATAATCAACATTCACAACAAATGAATTGTTTCCTTTTATCTTTCTGTTATGCTGCCGCTGCTGCGCCGGAGTCATTGACACTGTGTTTACATCCTGACTTTTATCTATATAAGAAAAATTTTCAACTTCATCTATAATATCTGCATTTACCGTGCCAAACAATCTATTATCCAGTTCTTTTTTTATTGACCCGTCTTTTATTTTCTCTATTAGCGTCTGTAATTCATCATTATCAATAATTCCGTTACCTTTTGATTGTTCAATTGTGTTGTCTGCAATACTCAAAAGCTTATTCATCAAATCAAGTTCATTTTGCTGAACAATACCATCTCCATTATCCACCGCCTGCCATACTGAATTAAACAGCTTATTATCATACTGTTTTGATAAGTTTTCCCAGCTGTCTTTTGCTTTAATATCAATTTTATTTAATTTTGAATTGTCGTTATTGTGGAGTGAAAAATCCATAACTAAAAGCCTCTATGTTTTTATAAAGAATTTTTCAAAAAAATTTTTTCGACAGTTTTTTAATTTGTTACATTAATTTACACAGGATAAAAAGGAAATTCCGCTGCAGTAAAGTTTTCGCCATTTTTTTAATTTTCAGGTACAATTGCAACTTTAATACAATTATCCTCTTTATTTTCAAAAAGCCTGTAAGCCTCAACAATATTATCCAGAGAAAAAGTATGCGTAACAAGAAAATCAGTAGAAATTTTACCCGCCGCAATAAGTTCAAGAATTTTATCACAATGAACAGCATCAACGCCGCCAGTTTTGAAAATAAGATTTTTACCATACATATCAGGCAATGGAATTGTCTGTGGTTTTTCATACATTGCAACAACTGCAACTATAGCATTCGGACGTGCAATTTTCCATGACATCTCAAGGGTATTTTCTCCGCCTGCAGCCTCTATAACTCCGTCAGCACCTCTATTTTTTGTTAATAATTTAATCTCTTTTTCAATATCACATTTTTCAGGATTAAAGAAGTAATCTGCAAGCTTATTTCTCCGCGCAACATCAAGACGATTTTCATTAAAGTCAATAGCAATAACTTTTCCGGCCCCGAGAACTTTTGCACACTCCATAGCACACATCCCAACAGGTCCTGAACCCATAACAGCAATTGTATCACCCTGTTTTATTTCACAAAGTTCAGCCCCCCAGTAACCGCTTGCAAGAATATCCCCGACGAATAATGCAGATTTATCGCTTACATTGTCCGGAATCTTACTCAAACTGCAATCTGCAAAAGGGATTCTTGAATATTCCGCATGCCCGCCGTCAATACGGCATCCAAGTTCCCAGCCGCCATTGATACAGTTATTGATAAAACCTCTTTTACAAAAATAGCATTCCCCGCAAAAAGTTATACAATTAACAGAAACTCTGTCTCCGATTTTTAAATTTTTAACATCATCTCCGAGCTCCACAACTTCACCGACATATTCATGCCCGAGCACCGTATCAGGAACAGCACGCGGCACTGCGCCATGCATAATATGTAAATCACTCGTACAGATTGACGCCATTGTAACCTTTATAACCGCATCACGCCGGTCCTGAATTTTAGGAATTTCTTTTTCAACAAGTTCAATACGACCGTTTTTATGACATACCAGAGCTTTCATTTACCCGCCCCTCCTTACCTGAAATAATTATACAGGAAAAAAATTAACAAAAAATGCTAGAAAATTAGAGGGTTAAAAAGCACTGAAAAAAAGTTTATACTTCACAATAAGGAAAGGAGTACGCCAATGCATAATACAGATGATAAAGAAAAAGAAACACTTAAGGAAAAGGCTGAACACGCCGCAGATAAAGTAAAAGAGAAAGCTGCTGACTTAAAAGAAGATGTAAAAAAAGGAATGGAAACAGCAAAAGAAAAAGCTGAACACTTAAAAGAAAATATGAAAGAAGATGTCCACAAAACAAAAGTAAAAATAGCAGAAAGTGCAGATAAAGTAAAAGAAAAAATGCACCACGACAAACACACTTAACACAAAACTACCCTCTGAGGTAATATCCTCAGGGGGATTTTTGTATTATAAATTGTAAAAAAATACTTAACAAATTGACAAAAAACTGCCTTGATGGCATTTAATATGGTAAAATAAAGCTGTTTAAGGGGTTAAATAAGTATAAAAAATTATAAAGGAGTTTATCACATGAGGATTGCACCTGTCAATTTTAACACACAAAATTACAGCAATAAGAAAATTTCGCAGCAAAAAACAAATCCGTCACAAAATACTCATCTTTCATATCAGACAAAACCGCAGTCAACACCGGCATTCGGTTCATCTATGATAGAAGACATGTACTATTATATGATAAGGACACTGAATAACCGTAGAGAACAGCAGAGAAAAGAACAAATCCGTCAGGTTGAGAAAAAAATTCAGGATGATACTGCAATCCTTGCCCAAAGACTCGGCGTATCAAAAGAAGAAGCCGAACAACGCTACAATGAATATATTGCACTTGGCGGACTGCCATACAAAGGAAGCGGCAAAGAAGTCGGACTTAACCGGATTATGGGGTATTCACAGGAAAAACTTGATTTGATTAGAGACGGTGTAACCCCGATTGTTATGCAGGTTAAGGCAACAAGAGACGGGGAAGAATTACCTGAAGATATAGTAGTTCCAAACGGCATCCTTCTGTACGGACCGACAGGTACAGGAAAAAGCTATATGGCCGACGCATTTTTGGAGCATGCACGCCAGAAAGATTCTTTGATAAAGACAAAAGAGATTAATGTCCCATGGTATTTAGGCGATACCGATGAAAATATTGACTTAATTTGTTACCCGTTTGAAGAAGCTAAAAAGAAACACAAAGAAGACGGCAGCCATACAATAATACTTTTAAATAATATAGACGGTTTATTTGATACCCCAAATATAGAATTGTTAGAAGGAGAATTTGAATACCAGACAAGAACCCCCGCAAAAGACGGAATCACCTGGATTGCAACGACTAATAACGTTCAGGCATTTCCGCGGTGGATGTTTGACCCTGCACGCTACGGAATAGATGTCAAACTTGACAGAGTCGCATCTGATATTGAAAAATCAGCGACCCTCAGCTATTTCATTGCTGCACAGGACAGAAAAGATTTAACAAACCACGATTTAATTTTAGACAAAATGAATAATAACGGTATTAAATTTTATCCGCCGGAAATAAAAGCTGTAATGGATATTGTTAACTCTAAATTATCAAAGCGTGACCATGGTAACTGGGAACGAGGATATTACAGAGCACCCGTAAAAAATGAAGATGTCTTTGAAGCTATAGATTCCTATCTTAACAACAAAAATTATAAATTACTTTATGAATCTGATAACAAAAGTGCAGATAAAAAAATTGATCATTCAAAAGATGAAGTTTATATCGCAAGAAAAAGGGGATATTATGATAAGTTTGATGAATAACTATCCAATTGCTCCGCAAAGAAACTTTACAGCAAGACGAAATCACAATACACAATTAACACATCAATTCACAGATGAATCCCGTCAAATGTCAACAGGGGCTAAAATCGGAACATATTCGGGAGTCGGACTTGCAGGAATTTTATGCCTTACCAACCGCAAAAAAATTGCAAAAGCAGCATTCTCATTTAAAAATGCTGTGGCGGAGGGTATTTCAGATTTCTTTAATTCTTCAGACTTAAAACAAGTAAACATCAGTAAGTATAAAGATGTAAATCTAAAACAACACGCAAAAAAACTGTTTTTAAATCGTTTTATAAATCCTATAAAAAATCCGAATATTGTTGAAACAAATACCGGTAGGAATGTTCAAGTTACACAAAGATTTACACCGGACAATGGATATCTGGTGTACGGACCTGATTCAAAGGCTAAGGAAGAACATTTCAACTGGGTATTAAAAGAACTTCAAGATGCAGGAGTCGAAGTCATTGATGCAGGAAAAGGCAAATCTATAAAAGACGCTCATATGGATATATATAAAGCCTGGTGGAATATGTGGAAGAATAATTCTGATAAAGAATTTTTACAAAACGGTAAATATAAAGCTTTTGTTGTACGTGATTTGGATGAGTTTCCTATTTCGACAGGCTTTTTAAAAGATTCGCCTGATTCAAATGACTGCTGCAAAAAACACGGGATAATGTTAATTTATTCCTGTAAAAATCCTGACAATATTGATCCGGCAGTTATACGTGCCGGCAGAGTAGATTTGGAATGTTTACCGGAACCGAATGCAGATGAACCGTTGGAGATTTGGAAAAAATATCTTAATTTTGCGATAAATGAACCGGCAGCACTCGCACACAGATGTGTGGAATCCGCAAAAGAAATTCTCTCTAAAAGAGGAGCCTCCGCTATAGATGAAATGGGAGATTCACTCAAATATTCCGTACCATATCAACATCCATTAATAGATGCCTCTCTTGAAAAATGGCAGAAATATGTTACAGCAACTTCGCAAAACCCGCATCTTAGCTGCGTGCAAAATGAACTATTCAGGGCTTTAAGCATAGCTATTGATAATTGCAGATATTCAGAAACTAAGATGCAAAAATTCCGTAAAATTGTAAAAATGACCGAAGAAATTATGCCAAAAGATAAATTAAACGAATGGAAATCAGTTGTTAACAAAATAGAAAAAGGCAAAATATAATAAGGGGTTAATATGAAAATAACAGCAATATCTGCAAATAATAATTATAATAAACCTGTATTCAAAGGACACTCCATAACATATCATAAAGAGCGTGCTTCAATGTATACTACAGAAGAAAAATTCTATCTGCCTCCACGCTTGATAACTTTGATGCCTCCGGCATATTATGCAAAAGACGCCACAGTTTATATCGCATCCCCGTTTGAAATAGTATCGGAAGAAAATCTCAACAATCATAATTATCTTCAGAGAAATGACCTCTTTCTAAACCAGATAAAAAAAGATTATCGTAACGGCTACTTCAATTTTGCAAGCAACGCAACAGAAGAAATAAACTTCCTTACAGTACTGCGTGATGACGCAAAAAAACGCTACGACAGAAACAAAGAATTAATTACCCGCTACGACGAACGCAAAGATACAGAAAATTTTGCCAATGACGAGGCTCGCGAAAAATATAATGAACGCAAAACCAAAAATGAAGTTCTCGCAAAACAGGAAAAACAACAGATTGACAGTTTGAATAAACAAATTGAAACAGCAAAAGAACGTTATGAACTGCTTCTGCCTTTAGACAAAATCGGAGGAGATAAAAACTATTTGATGCGGATGGAAAGTTATGTAAAAAATGACATATCTAATGAAAAATATTCTATAAAACGCCACAAAGAAAACATCGCAGGTATAGTCGAAGAATTCAAAGAAACACGCAGACTTTATGACAAAAAAATAGACAGGATAAACAGAACTGCAAATCACGAACCTAATCCGGACACAAAAAAATTACAGGAACGTGTAAAAATCCGCAGAGATGAACGTATTAAAATCCTGAACGAAGAATTCAAGGCAAAGAAAGCCGAACTTGCACGACAAATTCAAATGGAAAAAGGTGCAATAAAAGAGTGTGAACGTAAAATAGACGGCTATAATGACCGTCTGCAAAGTATGTATAAAGAGTTTGCCGAACTCGACAGACAGCTTGATGCAGCTTATTCAAAAGTAGATGCATTTTACAGAAAAAATTATCCTGACTGGCTATAACAAATACGGATTTAATGGTGTAATCTCTTTGGTTGATTGTAATTTCCATAATTTATAATATAATAATTGTATGGATTTTTGGAATTTAGAAAGAATCAAAGAAGCAGCAGGAGAGCTAAAGACGTACAATTTTCCCGAAAATTGGACTGCAACGGGCTTGAGAATATGGCACGAAGCTTTTCGCGACCGTAATATGATAGTGATGCGGGAAGACGGAGAAGAACGCGGGGCTTTCAAAAAAAATATCGACCCCATTTTGCGGCAAATTTCGGCATTTGTAACCAGCAATGCTGAAAATTATCTTTCTTACGGTATTCCGATTATAGAAGTAAAAGATACAAATAAGTTTATTGTAGATTTAGGTAAATACATAAGAGAACATTTCAACGGTAAAATTATAGCAATCACGGGAAGTTCCGGCAAATCAACCACTACAAGAATGCTCTATGATGCACTTTATGAATACGGAGCCTGCGCAAATCTTACTCAGGAAAATACCGTCCACGGCATATCATGGCACATGACAAACTTTTCCACAGACGTAAAATACTGGGTTATAGAATCCTCCATCGGCAGAGGTGCGATGACCATTCCGGATATTGCAATAGTCACAAATGTTGCGCCGGTTCACCTTGCCAAAAATCAAACCATAGCCGACATTGCAAAAGCTAAAGCCAGAACATTTGATACAATGGCGGCAGGCAAAACCGCAATCTTATGCAAAGAAACAGAATGTTTTGATATTTTTGAAAACGCTGCGAAAGCAAAAAATTTAAAAATCATAACCGTTGGCTTAACAGAAGATTGTGACGTCACAATATCAGGAAATACCATTAAAATTTATGATAAAGAATATTCTCTCGGAGATGAATTTATACCGCAGCACCTGAAAATAGATATGGCACTGGCACTTGCAGCCGTGTATGATTTGGGTGAAGATGTAGATGCAGCCGTTAATGTTTTAACAAAATTCCAATCACTATCCGGCCGCGGGGAAACTTTCACCGGCAAAATCCAGCCTAATAGAACGATTACGCTCGTTGATGAGTCTTACAACGCAAACCCGCTTTCAATGAAAGCTACATTAGAAGCTTTTGGCGAAAAATATAAAGACAGAAATAAAGTTCTAATCCTCGGTGATATGGCAGAGGGCGGACAGAACACATTAAAACAACACCTTGAATTAATTCCTGTCATACGTCAGGTTAATCCCGAAAAAATTCTCCTCACCGGCGAAACAATGAAAGAAGTCTGGGATATGATTAAGCCCGAATTTAAAGGAGAATATTTTTCAAATGTCGCGGATTTAAATAAAAGTCTGCTACAATGGATAGCGGATGGAGATTGCGTATTTGTAAAATCATCGCACTCCGGCGGATTATACAAGACCGTTAATGTCATAAAAAACTTTATGAAAAATTTCACATAGGAAGCCGGTGACAAGATGATTATAGCGATATTTATACTGCTGATAGTTATTTTCGCGATAGTAACCGCAATTGATGCAAGAAATTTTACCCACTCCAAAAATCACCAGCGAAAAGTTAACAACTCCATTGATTTCGGGATGGAATATCTGAGCACCTGTATTCTCTCAAGCGGGCGCGTAATTTGTTACAAGAATATCAAAAAAGGAATAAATTACGGCAGCCAGCTATACAGTCCGGGAGAACAGGGATGTATGATATATTCACTGCTTTTGCTTGAACAGCTTCTCGGGATAGATGATTTGAAAGATAAAAGAATACTTGCGTCCAAATATTTAATAAAAGAGTACATAAAAAAATTTGAAAGAAGAAAATATGCCGTAATTTCCCGTTCTAATGAAGATGGAAACGGGAGCAGGCTGGCACGTGTCGGTGCAGCAGGAATGGCACTGGCAGGGTTGTCAGATTTATGCGGCAAAGAAATTTCTCTGGACAAACTGACTAAAATAGCAGATTTTATTATATCAATGCAGCTGCCGGGAGGCTGGTTTAATCCTGTATATGACTTAAACTCAAAATCAGCCGTGCAGCAGACAGACGATATAAATTATCAGGGCCAGGCCGCACTGGGGCTTTTAACATTATACGAAAAATACCCGCACCCAAAATACATAAAAGCGGCAAGAAAGGCTTTGTTATGTCTGGCTTATGCAAGGAAAGAGAAAGAAGAGGTTCCTTATGACTACTGGGCAATGATAGCGACAGAAAAATTATTCCATCACACAAAAGGACGGCTTACAGCTGATGAGATAGAATTACTTCAAAATCATATGCTAAGCATGACTCAATATGTAGTTAATAATCAAATCAAAAACCCTGATAATCCTTTATGCGGCGGCTTAAAAGAGGACACGCGTCCTGCGAGCATTGCGCCTATGATAGAGGGATTAATTTCTGCATTCAACTGTATAGAGATAGAAAATGTTGATGTAAGAATGCCAATGATGAAAGCAATATATTTAGGCACAAACTTTTTACGCCATCAGCAGATGCAAACGGGCAGGATGAAAGGCGGATTACCATACGCAAGTGATTGGCGGCAGACAGGAGTACCTGATGAAGCGTCGATGATAAAAACTGAATCCGTATGCCACGCATTTAACGTCTGGGTAAAATTTCAGGCTCTGTTTAAATAAAAATCATCATCAATTTTTTGTTTCTTACTCAAAAATCACAACGTTAATTTCAGGTTTACAGTTAAAACGTACAGGCAGAATACTGGTTCCCAAACCTTTTGTAATTATCATCTTTTTGTCGTTTTCTTCAATGTAACCTGAAAGAAACTTTTGACCGTAAGCAGATGGCACAAGTATAGCCCCGATTACAGGAAACACTACCTGTCCGCCATGGGTATGGCCTGCAAGAATTATGTTGGCATCTCCCCATGCTTTCGGGAAAATATCAGGCTGATGACTCAATAATATCGTCGGATGTTTCACTCCATTAAATGCTTTACTCTGATCCGGAAAGCCCGTTGTTAAATCCTCTATTCCCGCTATATATATTTTTTTACCTTTAAATGTCACCTGAGCATTGGAATTTCTGAGGACCTTAATCCCGTTTTTATCCAGAACCTGCTGGATTTTATCTCCTCCGACCCACATGTCATGGTTCCCGAGTACCGTATAGACAGGATAATCAGACTTTATATGTGATAATTCATGAGCAATAATCTCTATCGGAAGCGTAGATTTCTCCTTGTGACCTTTTACAAAATCACCACCCAACAAAATCATATCGGCATTTTGTGCGTTAATTAAATCAACTATTCTTGCTAATCTTGTCGTATCCTTTTTGCCTACATGAAAATCCGCAGCATATACTATCTTCAACCCTGCAAGCTCTTTATCTTTTACTCTGTACTCTTTTACCGTAAGCATTGACGGCTCAATTTTGAATACCCAGATTAAAAGAAATATGGAAATTCCCAGAAGAATAATTTTCATCATAAAAATATTATAACATTAAATTTTAACATTAAATTTCAACCGGTGTCCGGCAAATCAAAGCAAGTGCATCCTCTATGTTATGTGAAAGCTTGTTATAATACTGGAAATCATTTTTATCATCAGAAAATTCCATGCCCGTTTTAGCAATTAATTTCATCTGCTTCAACAAATCCGCTGTCATGGTAATTTCTTTAAACACACTTCCCTCATTTTTGATTGTACTGCTTAAATCACCGTGGTAGAGAGTTTTCCAGTTTTCAACGGAATCTTTATTGCGTGAATTTAAATCTGCCCACTCGTAAATATGTTTTGTTGCTTTTGTATCAAGTTGAACCTGTTTATACTCAGAATCATACTGGATAATATCATAATTAAATTTTTTCAAACCCTTGTTAAAATCTTCCACAAAATCAACAATTACATCATCTTTATGGTCAAATGCCGCAATCTGTGCCTGTTCTTTTTTAGCAAAAGGACTTTCATATTTAGGCTGAATATTTGCCATTGTGCCGACTGCGGCAGCAAGTTCTACCGGCGTCATATTCGCTAATTTTTTATCATAAATTGCATCAATAATCGGTAATTGTTCATAGCCGTTTAACTTGGATAACAATTCACCTTTCGGAGTTAATTTATGATTAGATTTCATAAAGTCCATTTTACGCATAATTTGTCTGCGGGTTGAGAAAATTTTCATCATATCGGAACTTTTCTTTGCTCTTATCTGCGGATTATTATCATAGGCATAAAATGATTTATCAAAAAGTTCTTTTATCAATTCATCATCCTGAACAGTTTCGTAATACCCTGCAACGAATGAAAAGTCAGGCTTGAATGCACTTTCCAAATCATTTGGTTCGGAATTTATAAGATCCTGAAATTTTTCTGATTGTTCCTTTGTAACTGCCATGGAAATACAGTATCCGATATCATCAATTCCGCGGCGTCCTGCACGTCCCGCCATCTGATGGAATTTATTCGGGGTAAGTTCTCCTGCAGGAGTTCTTGTTGATGAAATTACCGTAGTTCTTGCCGGCATATTTATGCCTGCAGATAAGGTTTCCGTTGCGATTACCGCTTTAATAAGTTTTTTGTTAAAAAGTTCTTCTATCAATTCTTTTTGAGCAGGTAAAAGTCCGGCATTATGTATGGCATAACCTTTTAATAATGCTTTTTCATCCAGAGATTCGCCGAGATATTTGCCGTTTTGTTTATATGTTTTTATAATATCCAGAATTTCTTTTTGCTCATCAGGAGTGTTAAGTTTTTCCCCGAATTTAGCCAGATGATTGAGAATTGCACCGCTTCCGCGTTTACTGAATACAAAAAAAATGGCAGGCAGTTTATCTTCATTTTTCAGTTTTGTTACCATACGCTGATAGCTCTGCAGATTAGGAACCGGTTCGCGTTTTGAAGTAATTTGTTCATTCTCTGTTTTTTGTTTTGATTTTTTCTTATCTTTCTTTTCACTTCTGGCCTTTGACGGTGTTCCCTGTTCTCCCTGAACCTGCAGCACTTCAAATTTTAGCGGAACATGCCTGTTTTCGGACGGTACATCAATTAAAACCGTATGGACAGGAGCATTTTCTCTTGCACGATATGTGCTCATATCTCTGTCTTTAGAAGATACAATTTCCGCTTTTGAAAAATCTTTTGTTACAGCCATCCAGTTAGCAACATCCTTGTTATTACCGATTGTCGCAGAAAGTGACAAAAGCTGAGTATCCGGAGAACTGAGAATAATTGATTGTTCCCATATTCCGCCCCTATCCGCGTCGCCAAGATAATGAAGTTCATCAAAAATAACCGTTTTAAGGTTATCAAGCATTGGATTATTATGGCTGAATCTGTCAGAGAGCACCATATTTCTATAAACTTCCGTAGTCATAATAACAATCGGAGCTTCGGGATTAATCTTGTTATCTCCGGTCAAAAGCCCGACATTTTCTTCTCCGTATATTTTTTGAAAACTTCTGAATTTTTCATTGCTCAAAGCCTTTAAAGGAGTAGTATAAAAAGTTTTGCCTCCGTTTTCCATGTTATTAGTAATTGCATAGAGTGCAATAGCTGTTTTCCCTGTACCTGTCGGAGCCGTTACAATTACATCGTTGCCTTTAAGGATATTCATTGCGGAAGCTTTTTGAAATACATCGGGGGAAGCAGTTTCGGGAAGTTTAAAATAATTTTCCTCAAGGGTTTTGTAGTATTCCTTGCCGGTAAAATTAATCAGGCTGTAACCTGATGTATTAAATTGAGGCAATATATAAGAATCGTGTTTATTTTCTGCTGCATCATTCTGTTTTACCCGTATAAGCTGAGGAATGCCTGTTTTAAACGAAATTCCCGAAATTTTATTAATCATTAGTGCCCCTTTATATTTGAAATTTAATAGTCATACAAAACGCGGGAATAAAAATTTTTGCGGGTTTTAGAATGTATATGTTAAGTATTTTTTACAATTTGATTTACGACATGCGGCATGCTAAACTTCAAGTATAAAGGGTAGGATAAGGATTTTACTTATATGAAAAATATTATTGTTTACACCAATCAAAAAGTATCAACGCTTGCCGATGTCTTAGCCGGGATTGATGAAACAAATGTAAGAATTGAAAATGCAGAAAATCTCAGAGATTATGAAACTCTGAACCCTGCATTGCTTGTAATAGAAGATGTACCTGATATAAAAGATGTTTTAATGGTAACAAAATTTAAGGTACCTGTTTTATTTATCGGTGAGACATTCAAAGGCACAACCGTCCGTGCGGTAACTTATGATTTTATTAAGACACCTGTTGATGAATTTGAATTGACAGTACGCGCCAATTCACTTTTAAAAGTAAAAGAATTGAGAGATAAATTAAAACTTGTTTCAACAACAGATGAATTAACAGGTCTGCATAACAGAAAATATCTGCACGAACGTCTTGAACAGGAAATCTCCAGAGCAAAACGTTATGGCACACAATTATCATGCCTGTTGTTTGATTTGGACTTCTTTAAAGTAGTAAACGATATTTACGGATACGACTGGGGCGATGTGCTTTTGCGTTCAATAGCAGATAAGTTAAAACAGTTAATCCGTAAGGAAGATATTTTGACACGTTACGGTGATGAAGAATTCCTGTTAATATTACCGAACACATCAGAAGACAATGCATTTTTGTTTGCAGAAAGATTCAGACGTGACATTGAAAAAATGGAATTCATCCCTGCAGGAGAAGAAGAAAGACACCCTATCACAATCTCCGGCGGTATTTCAACTTACCCGTGTCTGGAAAATACGGAAGAAGATGTAAATACTATTATCCGTTACGCAGAACACGCTTTGTATAATGCGAAAAAACGCGGTAAGAACAAAATAGTACAATTCTCTCAAATCAATTTGGGAGAATAAAAACAAAAATCCTTTCTGAACACTTAAAAATATAGTGTAAATCTGGTTAATTAGGCGGTATATTACCGCCTTTTTCATTAAATGAATTAGCCATTTACCGGTAAAATACCTAAAATATGCTATAATAAAAATGATGAACGAGAAACTAAAACAAACGCTTAAACTATTACCGGAGCTTCCGGGGTGCTACATATATTACAACAAAGATAATGAGATAATTTATGTCGGCAAAGCTAAAATTCTCAAACGCCGTGTAAAAAGTTATTTTAACAAAAAACATGACAGCGTAAAAGTTCAGGTGCTGGTGTCACAAATCGACCGACTTGAATATATAATAACAAACACTGAAGTCGAAGCTTTGATTTTAGAAAGCCATCTGATAAAAAAACATAAACCCCGCTATAATATACTTTTAAAAGATGACAAAAAATATCCGTATTTTCTTGTAACAGATGAAGATTTTCCGCGGATATCCGTCGTCAGAAAAAAGAATATGAATCCGGAGAAAGGACGGTATTACGGACCTTATACAGATGTCAGGGCAATGTATTCGACCCTTGATTTTCTTAAAAAAATTTTTCCGCTGAAACAATGCAAAACCCCTAAATTCAAAGACCGTCCGTGTCTGTACTACCAGATAGGACGCTGTATGGCACCCTGCCAGAACCTTGTAACAAGCGAAGAATACAAAAATATTGTACATCAGGCAGAACTATTCCTTGCAGGTAAACAAACCGAGCTGATGAAACAGCTTATGGAACAAATTCAAAAATACTCTGATACCCTGCAGTTTGAAAAAGCCGCGCGCCTGAGAGACAGTTATCTTGATTTAAAAAAGACTCTGGAAAAACAAAAAGTCGTATACGAAAATACAAAATTGAACGAAGATATAATCTCGCTGATGGCAGATGACGGTATTTTTGCCATAGTTATACTCATGATACGCGAGGGACGACTTATAGACAAAAAAGATTTTGTATATGAAGTCGAAGAAGATGACCGTACTGAATTTTTTGCAACCTTTTTCAAAGAATATTACAGCACGCTCTCACTTGAATTTCCTGATAAAGTTATCTCCAATGAACTGGAAGCCGTCGGCGAAAAAGCTCTATATGAAGAATGGCTTGAAATTCTTGCAGGTAAGAAAGTTAAAATAAGTTACGGAAAATCCACGCAGGGAAAAGAGCTTCAGGCGCTTGCAGACAAAAATGCAAAAGTCGTTCTCGATAACGCAAAAATTTCCAAAATGTCAAAAATCCGTGATGACTTTAACGAAATAGGTTCATACCTTGCAGAAAAACTCCGCCTGACAAATTTTCCGCACAGAATTGAATGCTATGATATTTCTCACATTCAAGGCACCAACACTGTTGCATCAATGGTTACATTTATCAATGGACTAAGTAAAAAATCAGAATATAAAAAATTCAAAATTAAAACAACAGAGGGCAAACCAGATGACTTTCTTTCAATGAAAGAAGTCCTGACCCGCCGGCTGTCGCATCTTGGAGAAAAAAACTGGGACAAACCGGATTTAATAATCATAGACGGAGGAAAGGGACAATTATCAAGCGTTATGGAAATTATAAAAGAACTCGGAGTCGAGGGCATTGATGTTGTATCACTGGCAAAACGCAATGAAGAAGTATTTCTACCCGAGCAATCCGAACCTGTAATTCTCCCGCGAAACTCAAGCGCTCTGTTTTTATTCCAGCGAATAAGAGATGAGGCCCACCGCTTTGCAATAACCTACCACAGAAATCTACGCTCTAAAGCACTGAAACACAATTAATACCGGACTAAAAATTAATAAAAGTTAATACTTTAGCAATAAAGTTTAAAAAATTACTTTTATAAATGTATGATAAAACCAATTCAAATAGCGGACAGCATTATCGGGATAGGTCAGAAAGCAGCAAAGGAAATAAACGGAACGGAAACGATATCCGAACCCTCTGCGCATCTTGCAGAAGCCAGCGGAGAACTGCTGCAGGCTTACCATGGAATCAGCACAAAAAAATTATTTGAAAGTTTTTCCGAATTTACAGAAAATTTCAAGAAAAAACTGGCTTCTTATAAAGGCTACGTGCCTGAGGAACTTTTAGTAAAACTGGAAAAACAAACCGATAACAACGATTTTTCTTTACAAAAAACAATTGCGGAACACTATTCCGGACTGAATGACTGCAAAACTCTTGACGACGTCAGAAAACTTTATCCTGAAATCAATCCTCCAAATCTTAATTTGGAAGAAGAAATTGAGACTAAAATAAAAAATATTGTATCAAAAGAAATTTGCGAAGAAGTTGCAAAATTAAAAACAAAAGAAGAAAAACAACTGTTACTTGACGAATATTTCAAAGAAAATATCTCAAGACAGGTTGAAAGCTGGGAAATATACCCTGAATTTAAAGCAATACAAGATAAAGTTGCCAATGAAATTATTGATGGGAAATATATAAGCACAAGTTCTCTTCAAGATGGCTACAGAGCATTTAATCAAAAAATGCCTCTCCGTTACAGACTTATACACACAGAAAACAGAGAAGCCGCATTCATCGAAATGTTCAAAGAACATTTCATCAATGGAAAAGGTTATACCGCAATCAACATAAAAACAACAGACGGAAAAGAAATAAATGCCCAGAAGCTTAAATACAATTGGCCTTTTGGCGAACTCGACAAACATTTCAGAGCATTTATAAAATCAAGTGAACGCAACGCACAGGAATATAAAGCATTATCAACACTGGATACTCATGAGATAAATTCCGCAATCATGACCAGAACATGGCGAACCAGCGAGCTGCGAAGAGATTTGGGCAACGAAACAGCCTATAAAAAAGACTGGAGTCTTATAAAACCTGTATGGCAAAAAACAATGTTTCCGGAAACAACATATTACCCTACAGAAAAACTTATCGACGCTTATCTAATCGGCTTGTTTAAGAACGGAAAAACCACAGGCAACAAACCCAATCCTATTGAAAAATATTTGGAAACTCCGGAGATGAATAAAACAAAAATTATGCTCCTGAAACGGCTTTACAAAACATCAAAAGATTTGGATATGGATAAATCTCTTCTGCAAAGCGATCGATTTAAAGAGTTCAAGGCACAGTTTAATATTGAAGAAATGAAGAAATCAATTGAAAGCATAGAAGAACATTATAAAAATGCATTCTTCAAACGTTTCTGGACAGATGAAAGAAAGATTCGTTTTACACAGGCGCTCCATCAAAACAGAGAACTTGCAAACCGGAATATAGAAGTATCGGATAAAATCCTTTCTGATGCAATGGACAGCGTATTTATGGAATAAACTTTTTATCCGGATAGAAAAAAGCTCTTATTCTTTTCCATAAATTAGTATATTTTGATTTTTGAGAAACTAAAGTCGTTTGCATATTTTCGGTGTTCACTTCATGATGAGAAGTTAAGTCGATTTTATATTTCCAGTTTCTGATATTCGGAATATTATCAAGCATATATTCTTTTGCGTCTTCAAAATTCCGCCCTGCGTAGGCAATTTCATACTCATGCGTATCAACTCCGTTAACTTTATGCGGATGTTTGTACCTTGTAACAATTCTGAAAAATAAAGCCTGCCTTTCATTATAAAAATTAAGTGACAAAAAATGGTCTAAAGATTTATTGACCGTATGATGTTTTAATTGATGTATAATCTGCCTGCATTGAGGAGCATATTGTCTTGCAGTCAGGTTTGAATAATACACCCTGCCTTTAAAATCCACAGATTGACTATCTGTATTTATCCGCATATATACCTCAATTGCTTTTAAGCCGGAGTCTTTTTAGACTTTTTGGCTTTCAATAAGAATAAAACAGGAATAATCAGCACACACATCAACGCAAGCAGTGCAAATGCATCATAAAAAGAAGCAAGTCTTGACTGCTGCAAAAGCTCTCTGTATAACATTCCGTTTGCCTTTCGCGCCGCTGTAAATTCCGAATAATGTATTAAAAATTTATGCTGCAAAGCTGTCAGTTTAACCATAAACATCGGATTGTGATGCGCAAGATTTCCTACAAGATATGTCTGATGCACCTGTGATACCCGTGCAATAAATGTCGCTGACATTGCTGTCGCAATTGCTGTAATAATATTCTTGAACAACGCATGCAAAGATGCCGCATCTGCGTTTTTTGTCGGATGCAATGTCATAAATGACATTGCCGTTATAGGTACAAATGCTGTCGGAACACCAATACATAACAAAATGTTCGGCAAAATTACACTCTCTATTGATGAGGTTGTATTCAATTGAGTCAGCATCAAAATAGAAGAACCCATAATCAATAAGCCGATTACAGCAAGAATTTTAGGTTTTATATATTTAGAAAGTTCACCGACAACCAGCAAGCCGATTAAACAGATTACAGCCCTCGGAAACATTGCAAGCCCTGATTTAGACGGACTGTACCCCAGCAGACTCTGCACAAACATTGGAACTAACAAAAGCGTTGAATATAACATTACATTAATAAATGAACTAGCAATTGTCCCGAACAAAAAGTTTCTGTCTTTAAATACTCTTATATCAATAACAGGATATTTATATTCCAATTCCCATACATAAAAGAATACAAATGAGAATATACATATTCCGGTTAACCAGCAAATCCACGATGTGTCAAACCAGTTGTACTGCTGCCCTCTGTCCAAAACTATCTGCATACATGCCATTGCTATTACTATAGACAAATATCCGACAATATCGAATTTTTTCTTATATTTTTGTTCTGCAGGTTTGTCAGAACGAACAAAAATTTTAACCATCAAAAACGCCAGCATACAAAGCGGGATATTAATAATGAAAACCCACTGCCATGAAAGGTTGTCAGTCAAATATCCCCCCATAAACGGACCTGCCAGCGGAGAAAACATCGCCGCAACCCCGAATAAACTCATAGCAACCCCACGCCGGTTCTCAGGAAACACATCCAACAATATTGCCTGACATAACGGTAATATAGCACCGCTTCCTATTCCCTGTACAACCCTTGCAGCTATTAATGCCTGCAAATTTGGAGCAAGCAGACATAAAAGACAGCCAATACAAAATACCCAGATACTGTAAAACATTAAAAGTTTTTTACCTATAAGTCTTACCAGATAACCGGTTACAGGCAGCATAAGACCGCCGGATATAATATAACATGTGATAACAGTATTTGCCTCATATTGCGTTGCTCCGTAAAATCCAGCGATGTGCGGCTGACTCACGTTTGTAGCAGAAGACGCTGCCAGTGCCAAAAATGCCGGTAATAATACTGATAACGCAACAATATAGGGGTTGTATACCTTTTGCGTTTTTTCTTCTTCCATTTTTTTCCCTCTAATTTAAAGATATAATAAAAATTTTTATTTTCAAACTAGTTATGAGATAATTAAAAAAATACAGGAGGGGTTAATATGGATTTTACGGAAATTTTGGAAAAACTGTCAAAAAATCTTGTTTTCAGATTATCTTTAACAGGTCAGGAACTCTTTCACCAGAACTTCTGGGGCTGGCTGCTGGACAATTACTGGGATGAATTTGCCGATATATTTGACCCTGATTTTAAAAATATACAAAAACCAAAAATATTTTTAGGAAAAAATGATTTTAACCTTTCTCTGGAGTTTTCTGACGGCTTATACATAATTGATAATAAATATAATTCTTCCCTGAATAAAGAACAACTTGAAGCGCTCTGGATAGATACAGAAGAAAAACACCTTAATCCTAAAAAAATTCTCAGAGTGTCCTTTCCTGAGCCAGCTTTTATCACAAAAAAATGGAAACGTGAAGACGATTATGATTACAGGAAAAGCTACAACATAAATACTGACAGCCTAACATACAGCGACATTTTAACAGGATTACAAACCCAAAATACAGAAAATGCATACATCAAAGGTTATATAGAATGTCTGGAATTATTAAACCGGCTTAAATCCGCATACAACTGGGATGATAACAGCCGGTATGAAGACTTTTTCAAATTTTATTCGCAATACAGTGAATATTTGGCAAACCTGAATTCCGATATTACATTTATAAACCTCTCCCTTTCAAACTTCGCCAAAAAAATTCTGTCAGGCTCATCCGTAAAAAATGATGTCAGAATTTCCATAGGTAATGACCCCGGAGAAAGATTTACGTTTGAATTCTGGAAGCAGGCTAATGACAGAATAATTGAAGATATCGGGATTGCCGTACACGGTTATGAATACAGATACTGCGCTTTTATTTTCAAAGAAAACGATGAGGGAAAAACATCTGATATAAGAAAAAGATATTCCGAAAAATTACAGAAAGAAAGCCGTTTTAGCAGCTTTTTTAAAGGAAATAAAAAAGCTGACGGAACTTTTTATAATCAGGATTATCAACTGTATACAATGCTTTATTCCAAAGAAAATCTTCCGGAAAATATCACCGTAAAAGAACTTGTTGAAAAAATTCAAAATGATTTGAATTCACTTAAAGAATAAAATCTTACAATTCAACTTCTGATTCTTTTATAGGTGCGCCTATTACCCGTTCAAGTTCTGCCGCGTTAACATTGTAGGTCAAAACATTTGAATAGTAATCAAGCTGCGCATTGAGATAAGAGTTCTCGGCATCTTTAAACTCAATAGCATCACCGAGTCCTACCTGATATCTTCTGAATGCCTGATACTGACGTTCTTTTGCCTGTTGCAATGCTAATTTAGCAACATCAAGACTGTCATGGGAATTCATCAGACTTATGTAAGCACTTTTTACTTCCAGATATACATTTTGTTTTTGTTGTTCATAATCTGCCACGTATTTTTTGTAAGTAGCTGTTGCTTCGTCAACCTGTTTTTTCAAAAGCATTACGTTGAACGCATTATAATTCAACTGTACGCCGAATTGATAGCCGTAATCGCTGTCAATCTGGCGTCCGCCGTAATTATATGCACCGAAAGCACTTAAATCCGGCGTAAAGGCTCTTTTCGCACTTCTGACATTCAATTCAGCGGCATCCATCAGTTTTTTGGAAGCCAAAAGTGCCGGACGTGATGCCTCTGCTGTTTCAAGAAGTTTATCAAAATTTACATCATAAGCTTTTGTATTTAATTTATCTTTCAAAATAACGTTTTCCAATTCAGGTATACCAACGGCATTAGCAAGTTCTGCAGCTGCGAGTTCCTTTGTATTTTTAGCCTTAATAAGGTTAACTTTGGCATTCCCAAGGTTGTATTCAGCCGTAGTAACATCTATTTTGGCTTTCTTACCTATTTCATACTGGGCGCTTGCCTGTTTCAACTGGAGCTCAAAATCTTTGACCGTATCTTCATAAACTGTTTGTTGAATTTCTGCAAACACGAGGTTGTAATAAGCGACTTTCACGTTATAAATTACATTTTCAATACTGGTTTCAGCGTCATACCTTGATGCTTCGTAACTTCTTTTTGCAGAATCAGCAACAGCCTTTGTTTTACCAAAATCAAAAAGAAGTAAATTGGCAGATATTGTAGGAACATAAAACATATTGTATCGTTGTACCATCATTCTTGACATATTAGATGGCATATTAGACATTAACATATCATTTCTGGAATAACTTACACCGGCGCTTAAAGTCGGGAAATAATTAGACCATGCCTGCCCTATACGGGATTTATAAATTTCAGCATTACTTATTGCCGACATAATTGCAGGGTGATGGGTAATCGCAAGTTTTATACAATCTACAAGAGTAACCTCGCCGTTCATATCAGTATATTCTATCTGGCTGTTAATTGTAGGGAATTTAGTTTCGTACATACCCTCAGCTTCTTCTGAAGACTCTTTTTTAGTTTTGGCATTTTCAGCCTTTTTTTTACGCTCAAGTTTTATATTAATCTTTTTTTCTTTTTCCGGTTTTACAATATGAACTTCTTCAGGCTTTTTCGCTATGTTAACCGCTTGTTGTTCTGCATTATCCGCACCGCTTGCTGCAACGGATGAAAATGCCAGAACTGAACATATTACAAACAAATTTAAAACCTTTTTCATTTTACAGTAATCTCCAAATCTTTATCTGTTATTTCTTTTTTAGGGAAGAGGTCAACAAATTCCTGAACTATTACATAGAAAGCAGGAGTCAACACAGCTCCGAGAGTACAAGCGGCTATCATACCGCCAAATACCGTAGAACCAACGGAAATTCTTGAATTTGCACCGGCACCCTGTGCAAACAGCATCGGCATTACCCCGATAATAAATGCAAGTTCAGTCATCATAATTGCTCTAAATCTTAATTTAGCGGCTTTAACTGCTGCTTCTTTTACAGGAAGACCGTGCTTTTCATGTTCTTCTTTCGCAAATTCAACAATCAAAATAGATTGTTTTGCGGCAAGACCGATAAGAGTAATCATACCTACTTGAGAATAGATATCAAATGACTGGTTAATCATTAATTGGAATATCAATGCACCCAATGCGGCAATAGGTGAAATCAACAATACTGCAACAGGAATTGTATAACTTTCGTACAATGCAACAAGGAATAAATAAACAAATATCAATGCCATAGTTATAATCATTGCTGTTTGCCCTGAAGCTTCACGTTCCTGAGCGGAAGTACCTGACCAGTCAAATGACATATCATCAGGGAGAACTTTTTTAGCAAGAGCTTCCATAGCATTCATAGCATCACCGGAACTTTTTCCGGCACCCTGCTGCCCTTGAATTTGTACTGATTTGTACTGGTTGTATCTTGAAATTGCTGCAGTACCAACTGTTTGTTTCAGTTTAACCACGGATAATATCGGAACCATTACGCCGTTTTTATTTTTAACGTAAATTCCGGAAAGATCCGTTGCCTTATTACGGAAATCACTTTCTGCCTGCATTTGTACTTTAAATACCCTGTCATACTTGTTAAAGTCATTAACGTAATATGTACCCAGCATTGATGAAAGTGTTGAATACAGTTCCTGCAAATCAATATTTTGTGCGAGAGCTTTTTCAAAATCTATATCAATAATATATTGCGGTACGTTTGCCTGAAATGAGGTATTAACGTTAGACAGAGCCGGATCCTGATTTGCAGCGGCAATGAGTGTATTTGCCCATTTTTCCATATCCTGAGAAGTGTATTCGCCCTGTGACAGCATCTGGAATTCAAATCCGCCCATCATACTCATACCGGTAATTGCCGGAGGTGAGAATGCCATTATTGATGCTTCTTTTGTATTTGCGGCAATCGCTCTGACTTTATTCAGAACTGCTACATGGGATAAATCAGTTTCCTGACCTTTTATCTTTCTTGTAATCCATTTTACCGGATTCATTTTTCTATCTTTATGTTCATACAACTGAATAATTACGGTTGATTGGTTAACCGCACCGTCACCGCCGAATACTGTTAACTTTTCTTGATTAATCCCCGGAATATCTTTAATCTGGTCTACAAATTTTCTGGAAACTTCTTCCGTTCTTTGCAGTGATGCACCGTCAGGAAGCGTTATTGTTGCAAGAAGTACCCCCTGATCTTCATCCGGAATAAATCCTGTTGAGATTGTTTTAAATGATATTAAAGTCAATGCAATTATAATTGCGTAAGTAATCGCTACAAGTTTTTTGTTATAAACAAATTTCACAACGTATTCCATATAGAAATCTTCTATTTTAGAGAAAATTTCATTAAAACGGACAACCATTGCAGCCGTTCTTTTACCGATTTTTTCTTTAATATGGTCTAAAGTATTAATAAATGCAAACTTAGACGGTTCGTGTTTCTTCTTTTCCTGACCGAGGAAATGAGAACACATCGCAGGTGACAGCGTTAAAGCACAAACTGCAGAAAGCGCTATAGATACAGCAATACATACCGCAAATTGCTTATACATAACACCTGTCATTCCACCCATAAATGTAATCGGAACAAATACCGCCATCAAAACTAATGCCATTGCAACAAGCGCAAAACCAACCTCTTCCATTGTCAGCTGTGTTGCAATAATTGCAGATTTTCCCTCGTCAATGTGCCGTTTAACGTTTTCAATAACAACAATCGCATCGTCAACAACAACGGCAACCGCAAGTACAAGTGCAAACAATGATAAAAGATTTATTGACATATCCAGAGCCTTGAGGACAAAGAATGTTCCTACAAGAGAAACAGGAATTGTCACGCACGGGACAAGCGTCGCCATACCATCCCCGAGGAACAGGAAGATTATTATAACAACAATTAAGGCTGTCAGAAGAATTGTAAACTCAACTTCAACCATTGATTCATGAATAAAATCCGCATCGTCTTTTACATATAAAATTTTAATCCCGTTGGTAAGTCTTGAATTTAATTCGTTAACTTTTGCCTTAATAGCTTTTGACATATTAATAACATTGGCATCCGGCAGCTGTGAAATAACAACAACCGCAGATGGTTTACCGTTTACAAGACCGAGGTTGGAATAAGATTCCGCACCGAGTTCGACTCTTGCAATATCTTTTATTCTTACATTTGAGCCGTCGGAATTTGAGCGGATAATAATATTTTCAAATTCTTCAACATCAGAAAGACGCCCCGGAGTTTTAAGGGTTAACTGGAGCGCTCTTTTTTCATCTGTAGGAAGCTGCCCGAGGGCACCTGCCGCTACCTGTGTATTCTGGCTTGTAATGGCATTTTTAACTTCGCTTGTAGAAATATTAAGCCCCGCCATCTTCTGAGGATCAAGCCATATTCTCATGGAATAATTGCCGCCGCCGAATACGTTTACATCAGCAACACCCTCAACACGTTTAAGTTCATCTTTAATATATATAGAACCGTAGTTTGTTAAATCTAACTGTGTCCAGTCACCGGATTCAGGGTAAAGTGTCAAAATAATTGCACCGGAACCTGAAGAACGGCTGATTGCAGTAACACCTGTTCTTTGAACATCTTCAGGCAATTGTGATTGAACACGCTGGATAAGGTTTTGAACGTTCATCAGGTTAATGTTCTTGTCTGTTCCAACCTTAAAATACAGAGTGAGTGTATAACTTCCGTCATAAGAAGTTGAAGTCATATAGGTCATATTTTCTACACCGTTGAGTTTATTTTCCAGAATAGTTGCAACGGAAGATTCTATAACTTCTGCACTCGCCCCCTGATAAGAAGCGGATACCCGTACTTGAGGCGGTGTTACATCAGGATAACTCTCCTGCTTAAGGCTCAAAAGTGATATTAAACCGAGAATTACTATACAGATTGAAATTACAAGAGCAAATCTCGGTTTTCTTATAAAGAAATACAGTTTTTCTCTGTCAAATATTTGTTTCATATTAAAATTTCCTGCTTATTCTTCTTTATCGGATTTATTGATAATTTTAAGTTTTTGTCCTTCAGAATTGATGTTTTGAATACCAGAAACAACAACTACATCAGAAAGGTTCAACCCGCTGTCTACTACCCAGTTATTATTAATATCATCAGAAACTTTAATATTTTTTCTGACGGCTTTATTATCTTCAACAACCCATACGTAATATCCGCTCATAGGATCACCCTTTGTACAGGCTTGAGGAACAGTCATATATTGAATAACTTTAGGGGCAGTCAATTTAACTTTCATATAAGTTCCGGGAACAAGCCAGCCTTTAGGATTTTCAAAAGTAGCCCGTGTAGTTATAGTGCCTGAATCTTTGTCGACTTTATTATCTACAAAATTAATTTGACCGTTATACGGATACCAGTCCCCGTCATCAAACTGAACTTTAACTTCTACATCTTTGAGTTTATCACTGGAGCGGAGCAGGTTCACAAAATCGTTGTCTTTCAAGCTGAATGTTACATAAACCGGATCAGTACTTGAAATATTTACAAGTGAACCTGATGTCGGAGTAACATAGTTGCCTTCTGTAATATTTACTTTACCTATTCTTCCGTCAATCGGAGATTTTATTGAAGTATAGCTAAGGTTAACTCTTGCAAGTTCAAGTTGTTGTTTCGCGGCATCAAGCAGCGCTTTATTCTGGTTTCTGAGTGCTAAACTTTGATCTACATCCGAACGGCTTATTAAATCTTCTTTTATGAGAGCATTAGCTCTATTGAGTTCCTGTTGTGCATTTTTAAGCAATGCACTATATTGATTTACATTAGCTGCGGAGTTATTAACTTCAATCTGGTATTCTCTTGGATCAATTTGGAAAAGAAGTTGACCTTTTTTTACAAAATCACCTTCCTTAAAATATTTTTCTAAAAGAAATCCCGGAACCCTTGCAACAAGATCTACAGAATATTTTGCTTCAACTCTGCCTGTAGCTTCGGCTGAAACATTAACATTTTCAAGATGTGGATTATCCACTTCAACTTCTTTCGGCAGTCTCATCATTTGTTGTTGAATCATACCGGAAATAAACCCTGATGTTTTGTTATAAACGATTGGAACAATGATTACAAGTAAAATCAAAATTCCCCATTGTTTTCTTGATAAGCTGAACTTCATACTTCTTCTCCAATTTTATTAAACCGAGGTGTATACTTTTCTACAGACATCGTAAAAAATTTATAATATATTGTCATCCAACATATAGATGACTCCTTTTTTTAAGAAATAATATTTATGTTAAAATATAGAAGAGGTGAGTGAAAATGCCCGATATTTCAGTTATTATACCGGTTTATAATGTGGAAAAATATTTACGCCAGTGTCTTGACAGTGTTGTAAAACAGACTTTACACGATATTGAAATTATTATTATAAATAACGGGGCATCAGCTGCCGAAAATGAAATAATTACAGAGTACAAACAAGCAGATAACAGAATCAAAGTAATTAATTTTGAACAAAATCGGGGGTACGGCAAAGCTGTTAATACAGGTCTTAAAACCGCATCAGCTCCATATATCAGCATTGTTGAAAGTGATGATTACATTGATACTGATATGTATGAAAACCTATATAATTTGATAAAAAAATATGATGCGGACATAATAAAATCTGCATATAAAGCATTTACAAAAAATGAAATCAAAATCCGCTTAAACAATTTCAATATCCCGCAGGACAGTTGTTTTAAACTGACTGAATATCCTGTTTTTATTTCTGAACACCCGAGTATATGGTCGTGCTTGTATAAGAAAAAGTTTTTAACCGATAATAATATCTTTTTTATTGAACGAAAAGGGACATCGTGGGTCGACAATGCTTTCCAGCTGGAATCATTGTACAAAGCCGACAAAATTTTGTACACAAACAAAGCATTTTACAACTACAGAGATTGCCGCGAAAACTCAAGTTCAATGCTCAACAAAGCATTAAAAGTTCCTTATCAGGCAGTAAAAGATATGCAGGATGTTATTGACAGATATAACATTGCGGACAGCGGTATTTTATATAACCTTGCACTGAGAATAATGAGTTATATAAAAATAACCTTAGACAGAGCCGATTTTGCGGATATAAAAGAAATTACCCCGATGATTAATGAAATGTTTGAACAAATAGAAGAAGATTTACGGGAAAACGAACGTTATAAAAAACTGAAAAAAAGATTTTATAATAAACCGCTGGAACTTTATTTTATATTTAAAAAATTGAAATCAATTTTGAAATTTGCCGACTAATACATACTTTTATGAAACCGGTCAAAAGCAGATAAACAAAAGCTCCGGAAAATATTTTCCGGAGCTTTTGCTATATTTTGCTGTAAAATTCTATACAGTTGCCAATTCTCGAACCTTTTGGGCTTCAACTACTGCTTGTGCAGCAGCAAGTTTTGCCTGCGGGATTCTGAACGGAGAACAAGATACATAATCCAGTCCAATTCTGTGACTGAATTTTACAGAATCAGGGTCGCCGCCGTGTTCACCGCAAACACCGCCAACAAGTGATGGATTAACTGATTTGCCTTTTTCCATTGACATTTCAATCAATTGACCTACACCTTTCTGGTCTAATGTTTCAAACGGATTAGCCGGCAGAATCTTTTGTTCTACGTAATTTGTAAGGAATTTGCCTTCCGCATCATCTCTTGAATAACCAAATGTCATCTGAGTCAGGTCGTTTGTACCAAATGAGAAGAATTCTGCGTATTCTGCAATTTCATCAGCAGTTAATGCTGCACGCGGAATTTCAATCATTGTACCGAATTTGTAGTCTACTTCAACACCCTTTTCAACCATAACTTCTTTTGCTACACGAATAAGAGTATCTCTTGCCACTTTCAATTCGTTTACGTGACCGATTAATGGAACCATTACCCAAGGTTTAACGGCAACGCCTTCTTTTTTCAAATCACAGCAGGCTTCAAAGATTGCTCTTACCTGCATTTCATTGATTTCAGGATATGTTAAACCAAGACGGCATCCGCGAAGACCCATCATCGGGTTAGATTCTGACAATGCTTCTACAACGCCCAACAGCTCTTCTTTTTCTTTTGCATCTTTGCCGAGAGCTTTCAATGTTGCAACTTCTGCAATCAAATCTTCTTTAGACGGCAGGAATTCGTGAAGAGGCGGATCAAGAAGTCTTACTGTAAGAGGTTTGTCGCCTAATGCTTTAAACATTGCATAGAAATCTGAATATTGCATTGGAAGAAGATGTTCAAGAGCTTCTTTTCTTGCTTCCGGAGTACCGGCAATAATCATCTTTTGAACCCAAGGCAATCTGTCAGGATCCATAAACATGTGTTCTGTACGGCAAAGACCAACACCTTCAGCACCGAATTTTTTAGCGTTTTCAATATCTTTAGGTGTATCAGCGTTTGCTTCAACTTTCATTGTTTTGATTTCGTCAACCCAAGAGAAGAATTTATTCCAGTTATCGTCAATTTTAGCTTCTACAAGTTGAACAGCGCCTTCCATAACGATACCTTTACCACCGTCAAGTGAGATTATATCATCTTTGTGGTAAACAGTTCCGTCGCAGCCGGTTAATGTTTCATTAGCCAAATCAATTTTCATATCTTCGCATCCTGAAACGCAAGGTTTACCCATACCTTTGGCAACTACAGCAGCGTGAGAAGTTGCACCGCCTCTGAGTGTTAATACACCTTGAGATACGGCCATACCGTGGATATCATCCGGACAGGTTTCTACACGAACGAGGATAACTTTTTCACCAGCTTCACCGCGTTTTGCAGCTTCTTCAGTATCGAATACAATTTTACCTACAGCAGCACCAGGAGATGCGTTTACACCCTGAGCAATCTTGTGGGCTTTTGCCATTGCTTCTGTATCAAAGCAAGGCAACAAAATTTGATTTACTGTATAAGGGTCAACAAGCTGAATAGCTCTTTCTTTTGTAATAATACCTTCTTCATACATATCTACGGCAATTTTAACTGCAGCTGCGGCTGTTCTTTTACCATTTCTTGTTTGAAGAATATACAATTTACCTTTTTCAATAGTAAATTCCATATCCTGAACATCTTTGTAACCGAGTTCAAGCTTTTTAGCAATATCAACATATTGTCTGTACAAATCCGGCATTTCTGTTTCTAATTCAGCAATAGGTTTAGGAGTTCTGATACCTGCAACAACGTCTTCACCTTGAGCGTTTGTTAAGTATTCACCATAGAATTTATTTTCACCTGTTGCAGGGTTACGTGTGAATGAAACACCTGTTGCACAATCGTCGCCCATATTACCGAATACCATTGTTTGAACGTTAACAGCAGTACCGTAATTGTGGTCGATTTTGTTCATGTTTCTGTAAGCAACCGCACGCGGAATATTCCAAGAGCGGAATACGGCTTCAATAGCTTCCTGCAATTGAACGTAAGGGTCTTGCGGGAATTCTTTACCCGTAACTTCTTTAATAACATTTTTGTATATAGGAATCAAAGACTTCCAACCTTCTGCAGAAACTTCTGTATCAGATTTTACGCCTTCTCTTGCTTTAACTTTTTCTACTTCTGATTCAAAATATTTTTGTCTGTCCATTTCCCAGGCAACTGAACCGAACATTGTCAAAAATCTTCTGTAAGAATCGTAGCAAAAACGTGGATTGTTTGTTAATTTAACCATAGCTTCAACAGTTTCATCGTTCAAACCGAGGTTAAGAATAGTTTCCATCATACCAGGCATAGACACTCTAGCGCCTGAACGAACAGATACCAATAACGGATTTGAAGTGTCGCCGAATTTTTTTCCTGCTTGTTTTTCAACATCAGCCAGAGCTGTTTTAACTTCATCCATCAAACCTGCAGGCATTTGATTGCCATGATTAATGTAGTCCATACAAGTTTCTGTTGTAATAGTTAATCCCGGAGGAACCGGTAACCCCAAATTAGTCATTTCAGCAAGGTTGGCACCTTTGCCTCCAAGAAGGTTGCGCATGTCAGCATTACCCTCTCTAAAAAGCCATACGCGTTTTTCTGCCATAATTTTTCTCCTTTTTTCATTAAAATGCATAAATATACATATTTTGCTTTGATTAAATTGTAGCACAAAAAGATTATTTAGCACAGTAATTATATAAATTTCCAATATTGGATGGAGAAAAATTCTGCGGGGAAAATTACTTTTTAAAGTAATCGCAGATTAATGTTTTTTTACGGGGAAGCAGATTTTTAAAACTTTCAAAAATAGGATTTTTATCTAAATTTTCCAGCTCTTTTTTCAGGATTGCTTTTTCCAAAACGACTTTGTTGTATAACTCGGAGCACACCGAACTTTTATCGATATGTTCTTTGAGTTTTTTTAATTGCAGTTCTTTTTCTTTAATTGATTTAATCAGTTCTTTTCTCACGACTAAAAAACCTCTTGTATCTCACATACACAGAATAGTATACAAGAGTGTTTTTTAAATCAGCTTTTTAGTCGATTTGCGCCAGTATTCGCAAAAATCATACAATAAGTCTAGTTTTCTGCCGGTTTACCTTTAGTTAAATATGTGGTATCATTTATTTATGGAAAATATAGTTATTGACAGTACTAATCTTGAAAATGCACTTGAATCACTAAAAAAAAGTGTACAAAAACTTAATGAAAACAGTGATAAAACTATACAGGATATAATTGAAGACTCCTGCGTCAAACGATTTGAATACACACTTGAGACTTCGTGGAAGCTGATGAAAAGAATTTTGAAAAAAATTTACGGGAAAAATGAGCAGGAGCTGACTATAAATAACATTTTCAGATTTATGAAAGGGTACGGTTTTATAACAAACTGGGAAAACTGGAAAAACTATTACGCCGGAAGAAATGATACCTCACATGAATACAATCTGGAAAAATCCCGTGAATTACTAAAAATCATCCCTGATTTTATAACAGACACCGAATTTTTTATTAATAAGCTGAAAAAGGATATATAATGCTGAAAGGTGTCACCGAAAAAGAACTTGAAATAATTAAAAATATTATTAAGATTTACCCGTATAGATTTTACGCATACGGTTCCAGAGTCCGCGGCGATTTTACAGCCCTTTCGGATCTGGATTTAGGGGTTAGGGGTAATATTTCCGCTGATGAATTCCGTGAACTCAGGGAAAAATTTGATGAAAGTCTTTTGCCATTTGTCGTTAATATAACTCTTTTAGACGAAATAGACAAAAATTTTTATAATCTTATTAAAGATGATTTAACGGAGCTGCCGAACAGCTGATAATACAATACAGCGGAAAACAAAACATTTTATGCAAAAGATTTTATAAATATGAAAATAAGCCTGCTGCACATTTATTTAAGTATTTTCAAGTTTTTATTCAAATCTACACAACAATTGTAAAGAAACTCAAGTTTATCATCAGGAGAAGTGTATATTAATTCAAGAAATTTATTCCTGACTTTATTTTC
The DNA here is from genome assembly GCA_944323595.1 of Candidatus Gastranaerophilales bacterium. GTDB lineage: Bacteria > Cyanobacteriota > Vampirovibrionia > Gastranaerophilales > Gastranaerophilaceae > CALUVN01. Next base: position 87,757 of record CALUTF010000001.1, read on the forward strand.
TGATGGAGAAATATTAATTCCAAATTCATTCAAATCAATATTCAACACCTGAATTATTTTAAAAAAAGTTTCAAGTGATGGCATATACGTTGCATTTTCAATTTTACAGACATGTTTGTCGGTAATTCCAATGAGTTCACCGAGTTCAGCCTGAGTCATGCCTGCCAGTTTCCTGAAATGTTTTATTTTATTCCCTATAAAATTCTTATCTAAATCCCGCTCTAAAATAGTAAGTTAAGCAAACAATTACCTGTTTTGTGTCTAAAAACTCAATGTTAATGCAAGCATTATGAGTGTCATTTACTAGGCAGGGATTAACTGATATCCGTAACCAATTTGTAAAGCTTCAAGATTTTTCGGCAGCAGGTGTTTTCTGTGTGCCGGAAGAACATTATCAAGAGCATGACTCAGCGCATCAATCGAAATAAGTCCGCTGACTTTTGACAAAAATCCCAGTGACATAATATTTGCCATTCTAATATCACCCAGATTGTCGGCAAGTTTTGAAATCGGAGCAAAAAGATAGTTAATATCAGCACGGCTTTTGATTTCTTTAACCAGAGTTGAATTAGCAATCATCCAGCCGCCTTTTTTAATTTTCGGCAAGAATTTATCAAAAGATAACTGGTTCAAAGCAATGACAAAATCCGTATCTTTTTTGCAAACCGCGCTAACCTCTTCGTCGCTCATAACAACTTCACAGTTAACGGTACCGCCTCGCATCTCTGCTCCATAGCTAGGATACCATGTTACATATTTACCCATAAGCATAAAAGCATTTGCCAAAACTTCTCCTGCGAGCAATACGCCCTGTCCTCCAAATCCTGCGATGATAAAATTCTTTTCCATGTGTATATTTTCCCTTAATTAGTTTGTGTAATATCTTTGTATACTCCAGGTTTAAACACTTCCATCATTTGTGTTCTTACCCTTTCATGCGATTGTTCCGGTGTCATTTTCCAGTTTGTAGGACAAGTTGCCAGAATTTCAACAAATCCGAAACCCAAACCGTCAAGCTGCACCTGAAAAGCCTTTTTAATTGCCTGTTTAGCTTTTCTGATATTAGCGACAGTATCAAGAGAAACTCTTGCACTGTAAGCAGTTCCGTCACACAATGCAACGTGCTCGGCAATTTTTATAGGATAACCGTAGTATGCTACATTTCTGCCGTCCACTGATGTTGTGGTTTTTTGTCCCAAAAGTGTTGTAGGGCCAAGCTGTCCGCCTGTCATCCCGTATGTTGTGTTGTTAATACATATAGTACTTATCTTTTCGCCTCTCAATGCCGCGTGTAGACTTTCGGCTAAACCGATTGAGGCAAAATCACCGTCACCCTGATATGTAAAAACAAACTTATCAGGTCTTGCACGTTTCACACCTGTAGCAGCAGCAAGAGCACGACCGTGAGGTGCTTCTATACAATCTATTTCCATAAAATCATACAAACATACGGAGCATCCGATGGAAGTTGCTGAAATAGTCTTTTCGCGCAATCCGAGTTCATCAAGAACCTCGCCTACAATTCTGATAGCTACGCCATGGTCACATCCGGGGCAGAATGAGAGATTACAATCTTTTTTTATAGATTCAGGTATTTTAAAAACTTGAACAGCCATTTTTACACCATTAACCTTTCTGCCTCATTCATAACATCTTCCACATGAAGCATTGCGCCTACCGGTTTGCCCAGAAATTCAACAGGAACATTACCATTTACGGCGAGTTTGACATCCCTTACCATCTGTCCCATATTAATTTCAGTGACAAGGAATTTCTTAACCTTTTTAGAAAGTTCAGCAATCCTGTCTACAGGGAACGGATAAAGAGTAATAGGACGGAAAGCACCAACTTTTAGACCTTTTTTACGGCACTCTTTTACTGCTGATTTTACAACTCTGGACATACTGCCGAAACTGACGATTATTAAGTCAGCATCGTCTGTCATATATTCTTCGTATTGAACTTCATTCGCTTCAATCTTTTTATATTTTTCAAATAAATGTTCAATATGAACACATTGTCCCTCTTCAGTCGGACCGTAAGAGCGTATTCTTCTTGACGGTCTTCCTTTTGCTCCGGTCAATGCCCAGCCGGAATTGTCAACTTCCGGATAAGGATATTCGCCAAATTCAACCGGTTCCATCATCTGTGCAAGCAAACCATCGGCAAGAAGAACCGTCGGATTTTTATATTTATGAGCGAGATAAAAAGCTTTGTAAGTTAAATCAACGCATTCCTGAACAGAGGCAGGAGCTAGCACAATAAGTTTATAGTCACCGTCGCCGCCGCCTATTGTTGCCTGATTATAATCCCCCTGTGACGGATAAATATTTCCGAGCCCAGGGCCGCCGCGCATAACACTTACAAGAACAATCGGAAGCTCATCGGATGCTGCATAAGATAACCCTTCCTGCATCAAAGCAACTGCACATGATGAAGATGAAGTCATGGCTTTTGCACCTGTGGAGCATGCTCCAAGTACCATATTAATAGCAGCGACTTCACTTTCAGCAGAAACATAGCCTCTGCCCAAATCCTGCATGTGTTTGCTCATATATTCACCGATTTCACTCTGCGGGGTAATAGGATACCCGAAATAACATTCACAACCTGCATTTATAGCAGCCTGTGCAATTGCATAATTTCCTTTTGTTAAAACTTTTTTGTTCTCAGCCAGACATTCTGCCATATTTTCACCTACCCTTTGTAAACTTCGGTAATTGCCATATCAGGGCATCTTGTTGCACACATTGCGCATCCCAGACAAACATGCTCCGGATCATCAAATTCTACGACATGCGCACCGAGCTTATTAACCTTATCACTAACTTTAATAAGCTTTTTAGGGCATTCGTTTATGCATAAATAACAAGCCTTGCACTTGGTTTCATCTATTACAATATGACTCATTATCACCTCGTATTTAACTAGTCTGATATTAATTATACCACTTAAAACTAAAAAAGTTAAATGTATCTTTACAATTGTAATAATAGCACTAAAAATATTGCCCTTTTAGATATTATTCTGTTAAAATATTTATCAGGGATGTAATATTATTATAGAAAGTGGATATGTAAATGGCACAGAGAGTAGAAGATATTAACGGTTTGGTGAAACTTATCAGTGATGAAAAGGCTGAAATTATCAACAAAGTCAACGAGCTTAATCAAAATGCGGAAATTAACGAAATTTTAACTGTGTCTTTACCACAAATTGAAGAATTGATTAACAGCAGATTCAGTACAACTCTTGAACAATTTTCTGCATTAAGCGGCTCTTTGAATTCGGTGATATCTGCCCAGAATTCTCTTTCTAAAACATCCGAACTTGAAGAATTTTTCTCATCTTTAAAAACAGATGTAAATAATTTTTATAACGAATTATTAAACCAGCATAATTTTTTGGAATCTGTCCGTCAAAAACTTAATGATATAAATGAGGACAAATCTGACAGAGATGAAGTTATCAACAGCGTTATGACGATAAAGTCGGATATGGAAAACTTCAACCGTTCTCTGGAATCCTATGTTATTGATATCAATTCCAATCTGCAAAACATCCTCAGACATATCCTTACAATGGATACAACCGAACAAAATGACATAATAAAAAGAGAACTTGAAAATATATTCCTGTCCTCTAATGCAATACTTTCATCTCTTGAAATTTCAGATAAAAAAGATGATGAAATGTACAATGTAATTTCTTCGGTTGAAAATAAAATTGATGAACTCATAGACAGAGAACCGGTAAATGCCGTAAAAGCAATCAAAGAATTTCAATCCGCAGTAGATGCACAGTTTAATAAAACTTCATCCGAAATTAATAAGATTGATGACAATTTTAAATCACTTTCTTCATCAAATTTAGAACGGATTTTATCTGATATTGAATCTTCATCAGCCAAAATAGATGAATTAAATTCCGTTATTCAGGAAGATTTTGCACAGAATTTGTCTTCAATAAAAAGTCTTGTCGAAAATATTTCAATAGATACGCCGTCAATAATACCTGAAAATCCGGCATTATCAGGAAAATTAGACGACATATTAAAAGCTATAAATAATATTGAAATCCCGAACATCCCTGAATATGATATTGAACAAAATATAAATATTCTGAAAAACTCTCTCGGCTCAATATCAGAAATTTTGAATTCAATAAAATTATCCGATAACGGAGAAGCGGCAGAAAAACTTACTTCTTTGGAAGTTGCCTTATCACAGGGTATCAGCCACTACGATGACAACATAATTGCACTGAATAATAATTTTAGTGAATACATCTCATCAATACAAAAAATCAGTGAATTAACAGACGAAAAACTGGATAATTCCATCTCAGGAATTTCGGAAGTTAAACTGGAAATAAAAGGACTGATTGAATCTCTTGAACAATTTAATTCAAAAGCTGATTTACGTCTTGAAACATCTTTAGAATCTTTCAAAGAAGTCGATGCCACTATCCGTGAAAAATTAGATGAAATAACAAACGCAATCAGAATAAGCAGCGATTCTACAACAAATAAATTTGAAAATATAAATTCAACAATTTCAACAAATCTTGAAACAGTAAATGAAAAACTTGACAATATTTCATCCTCAATTGATACCCGTCTGAACGGAGTAAACGAACTCCTGACAGGAAGCACCGCCGGTCTTAACGAAACAATCAGCGGTCAAATAAGCGATGCAGTAAACATCATTAATCAAAATAATACCGAAGTTGGTGACAGATTGAATAATCTTTCTACAGTAATGGAAGAAAGATTAACTAATGTAAGCGAGTCACTTAACCAAACTTCAACCGGAATGAATACTGTTATCGAAAATACATCAACAGCAATTCAGGATAATATCAATTTGATTAACGAAAATATTTCTTCAAGAAATGACAAAGTTAATGAAAAACTTGATAATATCACTTCTGCTATTGATGAAAAAATCAATAATGTAAATGATTCTCTTATTCAAACAACTGACGGGCTTCATACAATAGTAGAATCCACCGGAATGGAACTTCAGGGAAAAATTAATCTGGTTAATGAATATATTTTATTAAAAAGTCAGGAAGTACACGAAAAACTGGATAATTTTTCTTCCGCAATTGATAATAAATTAGGCAGCACTAATGAATCAATTGTACAAACAACTGACGGCATTCACTCTTTATTAGAAACAACAGGCACATCCATACAGGAAAATATCAATTTAGTTAACGAAAATATTTCTTCAAGAAACGACAAGGTTAATGAAAAACTTGATAACATTTCTACTATTATTGATGAAAAAGTAAGTAATGTTAACGAATCACTATTACAAACAACAAATGGTATTCATTCACTTTTAGAAACAACCAGCACTAGTGTACAGGAAAATATCAATTTGATTAACGAAAATATTTCTTCAAGAAATGATATAGTTAATGAAAAACTTGATAATCTTTCATCTGTTGTCAATGAAAGACTAACTAACGTCAGTGAAACTCTTAACCAAACATCTGCCGGATTAAATTCTATTATCGAAAATTCTAATACAGATGTTCAGGAAAAAATAAACATTGTCAACGAAAACCTGACAACAACAGGCACACAAATCAATGAAAAATTAGACAATGTCACTACAATTGTAAGCGAAAATCTGAATAATGTAAGCGGTTTTCTCACACAAACATCGGAAAACCTTAATACTTATATTGAAAGTACAAACAGCGGTATTCAGGAAAAAATTAATATAGTTAATGAAACTATATCAACTAACAGTGAAAAATTTAACGAAAAATTTGATAACTTCAGTGCCGATATGGATGCGAAATTAAATAGCGTAAGCGGTACATTGAACATGACATCAAATGCAATAAATTCTGCAATATCCACTACAGAATCCCACCTTATAGATTCATTAAATACCGTAAGCAATACCATTGCATCAAGCAGAAATGATTTAAGCCTTGAAATTCAGAATATAAACACATCCATTGCTGAAAATGTCGGAAATCTGATAAATCAAACTCTGGATAATAATTCTCAAAATTTAGACGAAAAACTCAATGCAATCAACACATCGTTAAAAGACCAGTTGCTGTCAATAGACGAATCTTTAAGCGTGAATACGGCAAATATGAACACCGTATCAGAAAATGTTAACAGTTCTATTCAAAACGGAATTAATGTCCTGACAGATGAACTGAAAACAAATTCTATAACCATAAATGAAAAACTAGATGATGTCACTAATGCAATAAATTCACAATTGTCATCAGTTAATGATGCCCTTAATATGACAACGGAAACTTTCGGTTCCAAAGTTGAAAGTCTGACAGGAGATTTGCTTGAACAACTTAAAAATGCAAATGAAAAAGCAGGTTTAAATTCAACAGATATCAATGCAACAATAGCAGACCTGAATATTTCTATGAAAGATTGCATTGACAATATAAGTTCAACACTTTCCGCAAACACCGCCAATTTAAATGAAAAAACAGAAAATATAGAAGGCACCCTGAAAGAACAGTTAGGTACCGTCAATGCTGCACTTGCAGATAATATAGAGCATATCAATCAGCTTCTCGGTGATGTAAATTCGACAGTTGAAAGCAAACTTTGTGAAATTAATTCAAATGTTGACGTTAACGTAAGTTCAATAAAAGAATGCTTTGACTCTGCACTAAGTGCACTTGATATGGTGAGAACCGATATCATCGACAATCTGGCAGATAATAACGACAGTCTGACAGAACTTGTAAACAATACCATAAAAGAAATTAAAGAAATTAATACCGACACAGATGATGATATGCAAGACAAATTCACAAACCTGCGTGAACAGATTCTTGCAGTAATACTTGAACTGCAGGCCCGTCAGGAAGAAATGCTGAGTATCACAAAAAGAAGTGATGAAAGAAACCTGCAGGCACTTGATGATATTTCTATAACTATAAAAACTGTTGAAAATAATCTTCAAACAACTACAAATGAATATAAACAATTGTTTGAAGTTAAAATGGCAGAATTAAAAAATGATGTTGATATAATACAACAGATGCTCTCCGGCAGTGATGGAGAATTTAATGAAAAAATCTTCAACAAATTATTTACAGTTGAAGCACTTATAAATGAAGTTTCAGACAAGTATGAAGAGAAACTGACAACACTCAGCAGCAGCATAACAAACTATATCAATAATGTTCAAAAAAATAATGAAGATGCTGAAATTAAATTAGGTAACTCTGTTTCCGAAATTGCAGAAATAAGAAATGACCTGCAAAAAATAGCAGATGAACTTAATACAGTAGAAAATAATCAGGATGTAAAATTCTACGAACTGACTGAAAATTTAAATTCAAAAATAGAAGATATCATCTTAAATATTGCAGGCTTAAAAGATATTGTTCAGGTAGGTGCAAAAGATGAACTTAAACAAAATTTATCAGAACTTGATTTAAAATTTGAACAGTTGTTCGCAAGCCTGAATAAAGTAAAAGAATTCACACCTGAAAATATCGACCAGTCATTCATTGAACTGGAAGAAAAATTAGGCGCAGTAAAACAGGAAATTAATCTTGTAAATACAGATATAATTGATGCGATAGACACAAAAACCTCATCAATAATAGAAAATTTCGCACCGATAAGAGAAGCGGTAACACAAATTTTAGACTTTGATTTCAGTCAAATTATTACAGAAGTAAAAACTCAGGTAGAACTTTCTTATCTGAATTTGACATCTGACCTGAACAGCAGTCTTACAATGAGTCAGGAAGCCGTTTCAAAACTGGAAACTGTATTCAAAGATGTCGCTAAAAAGATTATTGCAATAGATAATCAGATGACGGATTTTTCAAGAAATAACCTTGAAATTCTAAATCTCACAATAGAAAACATAAATAAAGTTGTAGAAAAAAATCTTGATGAAACAACAACTCTTTCTATTCAGTGGAAAAGCGGAATTGAAGCTATTGAAGAAAAAATTGCAGCGGCCAATGAACAATACGAATTATCCCTGAAGAATTACATGGATAATCTCAAAGAAGAACTGCAAAAAAATATAGATACCAACTTTGAAAACATCAAATCATTTGTTTCTGTAGTTGCAAACGAAGAAGATGCATTACATTCTATTGATATTCTGAAAGAAGAACTCTCAAACAGAATGGAAGTTCTTACAAATTCTTTCAGGGAAGAAATAGCGAAAACAAACGGTCAAACTGCTGATATGCAAAAATTCTCAACAGATATGAAATCCTATATGGATAAACTTCTGGTGAATTTTGCAAAACATATTGAAACGTCAGTTAATGGAAATTCTCTGTCATCAGAACAAATTAATGAAGTTCTCTCAAACTGGGCATCAAATCTGAATTCAGATATTATCAAAGAATTTGATTCAATATCCGACAAACTTTCAGATATACAAACAACTATCAACCTCAATGACACATCCGATATTTCAAAAAATATTCAGGAAACACTTGAAGCTCTACATGAAAAAGTTGATGTGCTTGCGATGGCTGACGACTCAAGCGAAGATATAATCTACGAAATAGAAGATATCAAAAATATTCTGACAAAAGTAAGCGGAAAAAGCGAAGAGTTTAATGATCTTCTAAAAGAAATTAATAAAATAGAAGAAAGCTCATCAAAAAATGCAAATGACATAAAAGAATCCGTAATGTCAGCAATAATTGCCGTATTCGATCAAATTTCTTTTGTTGAAGAGTCTGAAGATATCAAAGATTTTGTAGAAGAAAAAACAGACGAAATTAACCAGAACCTCATAGAGGTCCGCAATCAATTAAAACAAATCGGCGTTGGAGATTCACAAGATTATTCCTATACACTTCAGGACGTTGAATCCGATATAGCAAAACTCCGTATGGTTTTGAATGAAATGTCACAATCCTCCTCAAGTGATGATGTACTGGAAATTTTAGACAATATCCATAAAATTTCAGGCTCCATAGACGGATTACAGGCAAGCCTGACAACCGACCAGATTTATGACCTGAAGAATGATGTTGAACGTCTGAACGAAGATATTGTAAGTATCAGCACCAGAACCAACAAATTGCTTCTAACCTCCGACGAATCTTATAAAGCATTAAACAACGGTCTGGATGAATTCAGTAAAGTAATCCTGAAACTTGAAGAGCGTATTAATATTCTTGATAATACCAAAAACTCCGAAAGAATAGAAAAGAAACTGGATAACGTAAATTCCATGGTATCGGTAATCGCAAATTCAAGCAAGGTAATGAATCAGGTAATGATGTACCTCGGCGAATGGATAGATACAACAAGCGAAAACATCGGAGCAATTTCGGAAAAAACATCTGAAATTGATGAAATAAAAGAAATAATAACGGATTTACGCGATACAATTCCGTCAAAATCCGCAATATTAGATGCATTAGAAAACCGTTTTGAAGAGCAGCAGCAAAGATTAGACAGGCTTGAAATGAAGTTTGACAGAGTGCTTGCACTACTGGAAGACAGAGATGACGCAAGACTGAACAAAAAATTCGAAAGAATTGAAAAACAAATGACAAAATTAAGTATAAATATCGAAAAGCTGGCTTCATATGTTGACGAATAACAAACTGATTAAAGAACTAAAAAAAAATTTGACCCCTGATAATGTCCTTGCCACACCGGAGGAACGATATGTTTATGCGCAGGATGCCTCAAATATACGTGATATCAACAGGCTTCCGGATGCAGTAGTGTTTGTTAATAACATAGAGGATATCCAAAAAGTTCTCCTGACAGCCAATAAACATAAAATCCCCGTAATCTGCCGCGGAGCAGGAACAAACGTTGTCGGAGCATGCCGGACAGACCACGGCGGCATTGTATTGAATTTTTCCAGAATGAACAAAATTCTTGAAATTAATCAGGAAAACATGACAGCCCGTGTTGAACCCGGAGTTATTGTCGGCGATTTACAAAAAGAAGCGGATAAACTGGGATTGTATTATCCGCCTGATCCGTCAAACCTTGCCGTATCTACAATAGGCGGGAGTATTGCCCAGTCCTCCGGAGGCGCCAGAACTTTTAAATATGGTTCTACAAAAGATTACGTTCTGGATTTACTTGTTGTTATGGCAAACGGAGAAGTATTAAGAACCGGCTCCAATACCATTAAAAATGCAACAGGCTACAATCTTGGCAGCCTTTTCATCGGCTCCGAAGGTACACTTGGTATAGTTGCAGAAGCAACTCTTAAACTAATCCCGAAACCGGAATGCAGAAAAGTAATTATGGCATACTTTGACACTATAGACGACGCAATCAAAGCGGTAAACGGGATTATTGAACAGAGAATTTATCCGACAACTCTGGATTTTATGGATAAAAATGCAATTCAAACCGTAGAAAAATTTTATCCGTCAGGACTTTTATGTGACAAAGACGCCGCACTGGTAATAGAAGTAGACGGCTTTGCCTGTGCAATTGACTACCAGAGAGATATTGTCGTATCTATTTTAAATAAATGTGGAGCAAGCGCAATACAATATTCAAATAATGAAGAAGAATACGAAAGAATATGGACAGCAAGACGTTCATCAATGGGCGCCTGCGCAAAATTAAAACCCAATGTGACAACTGATGATATGATAGTTCCGCGGTCAAAATTATCCGAACTTGTCCGTGGTACAAGAGCAATCTGTGAAAAATATAATTTGACAGTATGCATGGTAGGTCATGTCGGCGATGGAAGTATTCATCCGCAAATACCTGTAGATTACAGAGATGAAGATGAATACAACCGCTTAAAAAAAGCAAAATCAGAAATGTATGAATTAACCGCGAGATTAGGCGGGATATTATCAGGAGAGCACGGAATAGGTTCCGAAAAACGTCCTTACATTTCAAAAGTTGTAAATTCAACCGCGCTTGATTATATGCGTAAAATCAAAAAGACCTTTGATCCTAATAATATATTGAACCCGTACAAAATTTTCTAAAGGGAGTAAATGGAAGAAAAAGCACTTGTAAAATATTTCAGAACACTCGGTCTAACCGTAAACCGCTCCACAAAAGCCCGCGGACATCAGGGGTTTTATTTGCAAAACAGGATTGATGTATCAAAAAATACACCGCCGCACAGGGTAGTACCGACACTTCTGCATGAATTTGCACACTACATTCATTCCCGGATAGAACCTGATATGCCCAGAACCGGAGGAACATTTACGGCTTTATTCGGGGAAGAAAATCCCATATTCATTGAAGAACTTCTAAAAGTCACCAACTTTGTTGACGAAAATTCAATGTTTCTTAAACTCTATGAACACAAAGACAGATTAAAGAATAAAATCAAAGATTTAGAACAAAGAATAAAAGCAGATTATCCCAAATTTATGCGTTCAAAAAAGTTCAAAGACTTTGACAAATACATCAAAAAAACAAATGCCCGTTATCTTTTAAAATACGACAGAGTAAAACTGATTGAAAAAGGATTTTTCAAAAAAACAACAACTATATACACAATAGAGAATATTGAGCGGGATTTTCCGGAAATGCCGGCGGCATTTGCAGCATACATAAGGCTTCGCTCTGCGCAAAGACGGCAGGCAAGGGTGAGTGCAAAAATTTCACGTTACAAAAAATATTACGAAAAACCCTCTGAGCTTTTTGCAAGACTGGTCGAGGGGCTTTACATTGACAGAGAATGGACAGAAGCTCTGGCGCCATACACATGCGAATGTTTCTACAAACATTTGCAAAACGGCTACTATAAAGAATTATCCACGGTTTTGCCCGTATAGTATAATATGTTAATAAGTTTTATGGTTATCAAAAGCATATTCTGCAATTTCTACAAGCTCTTTATCATAATGTCTTGATAAAAATTTTATGAATTTATCCTTATAAGCAGGCTCCCTATAACGCCCGTAATTTTCCGCCCACGGTAAAAGCAAAAGATTAAATAAATCCCGGAGTTCGGCTTTTGACGGCTTAGAGATTAATACGGCACCGGTGTTAAATGTATCTCTGCAGTTATATTTTTTTAACATTCCAATCGCAGGTATAATTTTCTTCCCTTTTAAAACACTGAAAATAAAGGAATTTGCATCACACTGTGACTGGTATTCATCATTTGTATTCATATGCAAAATAACATCATACAGCATAATAACCGCATTATCTTTTAAATAAGGCAAAAGAATAAGCAAATCAAACACTTCACCGGGCATTTTATGTGTTGTATCAATAAAACAAAAATCTATACCGCTGCCTATATCATCAATATAATCAAGCAGAGTTCCGTTCTTATACAGATGATATTTATCAAGAAACTGCGGACATTTATCATTAACAATAAATCCGATATCCATTCTGTCAGAATTGTAATAATTATGACTACGCGATTTAATCTCCTCAACCTTTTTGACATTTAATTCAGGCATCAGTTCAACCGAATATAAATTTGAATCAGGATTTTGTGACATTGCATTCATCATTACACAAGAAGTTGCGCCTGCCAGAACTCCTACTTCACACAATTTTTCAGGTTTATACCTGAGGATTAAAGAATTTAAAAAACTCAGACCGGAAACCTCCAGATGAGTGCAATCAAATATTATTGAATCAAGTTTATTTAAATGCGCTTTGTCTTTACCACTTATCTTCAAAACAGTAAAACTATTATCAGCAGCTCTGAAATGTTTAAATAATAAATTTAAACATTTTAAACCGGAAGAGCACAAAAAGAAAAATGGAGGTTTTGAATAAACATGAAAAGAATATGCAAATAATCGATAACAGGCAAATGTATAATATTTAATAAGAATTAAATAGCAAAAGAAAAATTCAGCAAGGGACATTTTTCGCTGCCATTTGTGACTAAACATATAAAATACGGATAAATCCACTTCCCTGAAATTATCCGGCAAAACAACACCACAGATATTATTGCGGTAAGAATCATTAATAAAAAGTTTCTCACCGCGGAATATATTAAAAAAGACATTCAACAAAATATTTTGTCTGCCGCAATCAAAAAACTGTGCGGTTGAAACAATCACCGCACCTTTTTTCAAATACGGTGCAACTGCAATATATGCAAGAATTGTATCAGGCACTGCATCTTTAAAATTAAATATACATAAATCGATACCGCTGTATTTTTTCCGGTTTATACCTGCATCCCAAGGTTTATCTATATGTATAACCTCTTTATCACGTAAATCTAATTCCGATAAATCATAATCATTACCGGCAATCAGTATCTTTAACGGTCTAAATTTATTTATAAAATCATTAATATCCAATATCATAAGTTAGCTTAAACTCTGCCATAGATATCTTCATATCTGATAATATCATCTTCATCGAGGACATCACCTTTTTGGACTTCGATAATTTCCAAATCTTCCTTGAACGGATTTTGAAGAGAGTGAATAGCTTTGACAGGAATATCAACACTATGCCCCGGAGAAAGAATCAAATCGCTCCCTTCCAGAACAACTTTTGCCATGCCTGTGAGTACAACCCAGTGTTCACTTCTGTAGTTATGCGACTGAACAGATAATTTCTGCCCCGGATTAACATGGATAATTTTAGTCTGGAAACCTTTTCCCTGAGCAATAACCGTATAAAATCCCCACGGACGGTAAACCGTTTTATGAACAAGGAAAGTATTATCATTTTGTTTTTTCAAAGTTTCAAAAATATGTTTAACGTCCTGAGTTTTATCTTTTCTGCAGGCAAGAATAGCATCTTCCGTTTCCACTATAACAGTATCCTCAAGCCCGATAGATGCAACAAGTTTGGATGATGAATATACAAACGAATTCTTTGACCCCTTATCCAGAACATGACCGATAAAAACATTTCCGTCCTCATCTTTAGGACTAATATCATAGATAGACTGCCAGGAGCCTAAATCATTCCAATCGCTTTCAAGTTTCACAAGTGCAATTTTGTCTGACTTTTCCATGACTGCATAATCTATAGAAATGCTCGGCATTTTATCAAACTCTGTAAACGGAATATTATCAGTTTCCGTAAAATCAACATTTTCTGCAATACGGGCAATTTCAGGCTGAAGTCTTTTTATTTCATCGAGCATGACAGAAGCCTTAAACATAAAAATCCCGCTATTCCAGTAATAAGACCCATCGGCAACATATTTTTTAGCAGTTTCATAATCAGGTTTTTCTACAAATTTGTTTACAAGATAACCAATATCCAGTGCCTCAGAAACATTTATATAACCGTAACCGGTTTCAGGGTAAGACGGTTCAATTCCGAAAGTTACAATATAACCCTGTTTTGCAAGTTCTTCACCTTTTTTGACAGTATCAAGGAATTTGGAATTATTTTCAATAAGATGATCTGACGGAACAACAATAATAATTTCATCTTCACCGTGTCTTTGGGCAATATATTTTACGGCAAGAGCAATTGCAGGTGCAGTATTTTTAGAAACAGGTTCCGAAAGTACAACAGGCTTGTCAGAAAAATTTGTCAGCTGCATTCTTACATTAGAAACATGCTTTGTGTTGGTAATACTGATGATATTATTTTTATCCATACAGCATTCCAAACGGGCAAAAGTAGCTTGCAAAAGACTTTTGTCTGAATTCAAATTAAGTAATTGTTTCGGATAAAGTTCTCTTGAAAGCGGCCATAACCTGCTGCCTGAACCTCCTGCCAGTATAATCCCGAACATATCTTCTCCTTCTTCCTAACTGTGACTTAAATACATTATATAATAAACTTAAATTTAAGGCTGGATTTTTAAGATTTTTTTAGATTAATAATATACTCCATATCAGATGCAATACGGCTCTGGTATTCAACGGCATTTTGAAGATATATGTGTGCTGAATTTTTAATTACCTCTTCAAATGCTTGTTGTTCTATGTCTTTGCCGGTAAACAAATGGTACTCGCCGCCGGATAGATGTCTTTTACCAAAAACATCAGCAATAAAATCAAGAGTTTTGTTAGTATAAAAACTTATATGCTGTCCGCCGGAGGGTGCATAGTACCACCAGTTTCTTTTAACAGGCAGCGGCAGAATATTCTGTGTAAAGAGGATATCCGATGAAATATCAAACATCTTTTTTAACTCTTCCACAGGATTTTCCAGATGTTCCAGAACTTCAAACGCGGTAATAAGGTCTATTTTATCATCTTGCTTGTATTCAAATCCTCTGGCAAAAAGATTTTGCGAGAACTTATCCGCCCACACGAAATCAAATCCGACATCCCTCATCAATCTTACAAAAACCCCATACCCGCCGGCATAATCCAGAAACTTTTTATCTATATCATAAAAACATGATAAAACTGATGCCGCAGCTACCCTGTTATTCAAATTCCGCTGCAATATACCTGTGTCTTCCGGCGCAATAGCGTCTTTATATGCTTCCTCCAGCCAGAACGGCTTTTCTGTTTGAAGATGCTCACAATTCGGGCAAAAATAATATTTTACCTTGTATTTTCCGAGGATAAGCCCCTCAAACTTTTCCTCGCATTCTTTTTTACAAACTCTGCACTCCATAATATTAATTAAAGCATATTTTCTGAAATATGTCATTAAATTTCAGTATCAAAAAAATTCATACATTCTCTTTTTGCACTTTCAACATCATCAGAAGAATGCATAAGATTAAACCTTTTCTGTCCTGGAGCTAATTCTTCCCTTACCTGTTTTTTCAGAGCACTTACCGCGGAAACGGCATCTTCACCCCCGATAATCATCGCCTTGATTTTACCGGAAGAAAGGAAATCTATCCATTTTGTAAAAAACGGTTTGTCCTTATACTGACTGTAATTTCCCTCCAGTTTTTTTCTTGGCGCGATGCCCTCCCATTCGTTCAAAACTTTCAGACCTTTTGAATTGATTTTTTTCATAATAATGCCGTCGACATTTCGTTGAAAAGAATCAGGCTTCAGCATCACAAAAGTTTTTTCATACGCGGTAAATGTTTGTGGATAATTTTTAGTATAAAGCGGGGTAAATTGTATATTAGTCTTATTTATCATAATTAATTTTCTGTGGGGTTATATCATAACTCAAAAAAAATTTGCAGTCAAGATGTTAAATATGATAAAATTAATTTATGATAAAAAAAGGTTATACAAAAAACATCCAGCTAAAATACTCGGAAATGGACTGCAGGCTTGTATTAAAACCCTCAGCACTTTTGAACTTTCTGCAGGATATGGCAAGCGATAATGCAGAAATGCTGGGATTCGGCTATTCATATATTACAAAAAAGAATTTAATGTGGTTTCTGTTAAAATACCGTATGGAATTTACCGACTATCCCGCCGCTATAGAGGAGCTGGAGCTTAAAACAGAACCCCGCGGATATGCAAAGTTGTTTGCATATCGTGATTTTGAGCTTTACAGCAAAGAAAAATGCCTTGGACGTGTTTCCAGCCTCTGGTCGCTTGTAGATATGAACACCAAGTCGCTGGCACCGATAGCAACCGTTCTGAATAATCCAAACATGCCGCTGCATGAAAAACGGGAAGATGATTTAAATTTTGAAAAAATTCCTGCAATCGAAAAAATTGATGCAGAAAAAACTTTTGAAATCAGATATGAAGATATAGATGTAAACCGGCACGTCAACAACGGGAATTACATTATCTGGGCTCTTGAACCTCTGGAGTTTGAATTCAGACAAAAACATAAGATAAAAATTCTCGATATGGTGTTTAAAAAAGAAATCCAGTACGGACATAAAATTCTTTCTGAAGTCGAATACAAATCTCCGACAAAAACCGTTCATGCAGTGAAAAACGCAGAAACAGGAGAAGAACTCTGCCTTGTCGGAATAGAATGGATTAAGGACATATAAACAAAACCGTTCCGGTGCATTGTACGCCCGACACACCTGTACAATTTATCCGGTAATGATTTATGCAGGAATCAATTTACAATGATTCTTCATTCATCTTTTTAACTAAATCTTTTACATGCTGGCTCACAGCCGGCGTAATCATAAGATCAGGTTCGAGCATTACAAATTCATCCAGAGTTGTTATCGCTCGGCTGACTTCATTGTTTTCAGCGTACAAAAGACCGACCATTATTTGATTTAGAGGATTTTCTGTATCAGCTTTGTATTCCTGAATTTTTAGAGGAACAATACCGCGCGCCTGATAACATTTTGCAAGATTAACATAGTATTTAAAATTCAAAGGATACTGCTGAATTGCACGCTCAAAACAGTCCTGTGCATAATCAGGATAACCTATTATCAT
Source organism: Candidatus Gastranaerophilales bacterium (assembly GCA_944323595.1). GTDB lineage: Bacteria > Cyanobacteriota > Vampirovibrionia > Gastranaerophilales > Gastranaerophilaceae > CALUVN01. The sequence continues at coordinate 104,989 of CALUTF010000001.1, forward strand.
ATACGCTTCGCCGAGGTTGTTATAAAAAACCGAAGTTGCCTGTACGTTAGGGCTAAGGCTTATCGCGATTTTATATTCCTGAATTGCCGCGTAATAGCATTTTTCTTCCATATAATTCAGGGCTTTATTGTTATGAATGTAAGCATTCGGAACAGCATCTATCGTATATGTAGCAGACCTTTTGTAACCTGATACAAATAAAGTTAGTGAAGCAAGTAATATAATTAATGCTGCCTTTTTCATCTTATACTACCTTTTAATTATTTATTCCATAAGGTCAAGTTCAAGCCCTTCATAAGCAAGAATGACTTTATCACCGAGCGGCTTGTACTGTTCTTTTATGCTGTTTAATTTAGCATCATCATAACCGGGATCAAAGTGGAAAAATACAAGTTTCTTTGCATCAGTCTGATTTTGGCATTCAATAGCCATATCATAAGTTGAGTGACCGTAGCCCTGTTTTGATACAAACGAATTCAGATAATCTTCTGTCGTATACTGGGCATCGTGAATAAGCACATCACAATTTCTTGCAAAATTGGCAAGTTTTTTATCGCCACCCAGATAACTTTCTTTGTCTGTTGCATACACAAGAACTTTATCGCGGTATGTAATTTTGTAGATAAATACGCCTTCCTGCGGATGGGCATAAGATTTATAGCAGGTGATTAAAACATCGTCTTCTTCAATTCTGGTATCTTCCGGTCTTTCAATTCTTTTGATAATCGGCGGATAACCGTGACGGAGAATTATACCCTCATTCTCATTTAAATCGTGGATATTAAGATTTCCTGCAATATCGCCCAAATCAAGCGGGAATGATTTGCCAAAAAGAAGTTCCGCAAGTTCATCGGACAAACTTTCGTTATAATTTACATTGCCGTATACATTCAAAATGCTGGACGGTATGTGCAGCGGACGGAAAAATGTAAAGCCTTGAATATGATCCTGATGAATATGGGAAATTAAAATAGTTGCTTTAATAGGTTCTCTTTCATGCGGATTAATATTTGAAGCTATATATTTTTCCATCAGGTCGTTACCAAGATTAATCAATCCTGTACCGGCGTCAAGAATAATTAAGTGTCCGTTAACCTGAACTTCAACACAGGACGTATTCCCGCCGTATTCCAGATAATTTTTGTCTGCTATAGGATAGCTTCCTCTGACACCTCTAAATTTTATTTTAAATTCATTCATATCTGATAACCTCAACTATTTTTTGATTGTGTAAGTATAAGTTTGGTCTTTTTCTTCACCTGTGTATATTGATGACGAAAAGACCAGAAGTTTTGCCAGTTTTTGAATATTTTTCTCGTTAGTTTCTTTCATTTGAATATCAAAAACGACTTTATTTCTGTGATTTGTTATGTTAATTATCCTGAAAGCATTCGGATAAGACACAAGCGCCGGTGTGCTTACGTAGAGAATATTATCCTGCTGTGTAATTTTAGCGGCATGGTAATGTCCTTGAAATAAGGCTATAGGATTTTTGTATTTTTCAAGAACTTTTTGTACTTCATCAGCATTCAAAAGTTTATGCCCCGGACTCGGAAACGGTTCTATAACAGGCACATGCATAAAAATAAGTACAACGTCTTTTTTGGAATTTGCAAGTTCTTTATCCAGCCAGTCAAGCTGTGTTTTATCAATATAACCGTTAGAAGTAAGCCTGTCGCGGATTATAGTATCCAGAACAATTACTTTGTAACCTTTTTGCGGGACAAAAGAGTAGTACGGTTTTTCAAACTTGAAATTCGGGTTGGCTTCTCTCACCATTTGAAGATACACTTCCGGTGTCAAATAGCCGCCCTGACATGTATCGTGATTTCCGAAAACCGTATACCACGGAGCAGTAATCTTTTGTGCATGAGGTAAAAATGCTCTAAGCTCTTTCTCAAAATGTTTGTCTATCTGGTCTCCCGTGAACATTACAAATGAAATATTCGGGGTTTCATTGATTTGTTTAACCGCATCATCAAGAAGCTTATCTGATTCGGCAATCATTTTAAAAGATGTGTTATTCTCACCTGTGTAAAAATGCACATCACTTACCTGCGCAAATTTCAGACTTGAAGCACTGTAAACCTGCAGTCCGCAAAACATTACCGCAGTGAGTATTAATGTAAAAATAGTATTTACAATAGTGGATACAAATTTATTCTTCTTGTTGTGGTGTTTCTTCTTCATTTTCTCTTCCGGTTAAGCTGCTGTTTTGAAGCATAGCTTTTATCTCATTATACTTATTTTTTAATTCAATGTCGTCATCAGACAATATGATTGCTTTATCCAAATTCAAAAGCGCGTTATTATAATCCCCGAGTCCATAATCACAAAGTCCTATGTATTTGTAAATTTCGGAAGTCTTAATTTCGCCTGATAGTTCATCGAGAATTTTTTTAGATTCACGGTAGTTGTTACGTTCATACAAAATCTTGCCGTAAAGATATTTGTATGTAATATCATCATTCAAAGCCGCTGCGGTTATGATATCATTTTCCGCATCGCTTGCAAGCCCCTGTTTCAAATTAATTTTTGCCCTGAGAGCATAGGCATAATCATCTTCATTGTTGATTATGAGATATTGATTTAAAAAATCAATCGCATCAGCATACCTGTCCATTGCGGCAAAACATTCCGCTATTTTAAGGCAGCACTGGATAAAGTTAGCGTTCTGCTTAAAAGCCTTGTTATAATACGAAACAGCCATAGATGGATTGTTATTTGACAGGTAATATTCTCCAAGAAAATAACTTGCCCAGTGGCTGCCTTTGTCGGATTCAGCTTTCAGTGTATTCAATTCACCCTGCAGATTGCCTGCCAGTTTGTAATCCGCAGCCTGCATAAGAGGTTTGTCAGCAGCTGTTATGTATGAATTTCTGTTTTTGCCGGATATAACGGTTTCAAGCCCGTGTTTGAGAGTTTGTGCCTGTTTATTTGACGGCTCAACCTGCAATATTTTATCAAGGTAAATTATAGCATTTTTATAATGCCCCAGTGCGCAATAGTTTTTGGCAATATCCATATAATCATCTGTTATTTCACTTGCTATAACAGATGAACCAAGCATTATCAAAAATATTAGAATTGATACTTTGCGCATAATGTCATTATATCACAAACGACTTTGAGGACAAAAGCCGTTATTTAACCTTTTGGAAGAGCATAACATATTCATGTTTAAATATGAAAAATCCTCCGGCAAGAGCTCTGTATCTCCACAGATTTGCGGTTTTACCTTTTGCTCTTTCGTTGCCCTGAATATCTTTTACAATAATGCCTTTAAGTCTGAAACCGAGTTTCATCATTCTTGCCATACATTCAAACCCGAGCGGCTGCACTTCGGAATTTTTGTAGCTGTCGCCAATGATTAATGCGGCAAAACGACCTTTTTCCAACAAATCATAGCCATTTTGGGCAACTTTTTCAAACAGGTCATAAAACTGTTCTGTTGATTCACAGTTAGATAAGTCTTCTTTTTTATCGGAGAATTTTATTATGTCATCATAAGGCGGGTGTAGGATAAGCATTTGCGCCTGTTCTTCCCCCATAATTTCCAATCTTGCCTGAACTTTTTCTCTGGCAAGTTCTGATGCGGAATCCGCACATATAATATTCACATCTGTTACCAGCTGTTTGGGTGTAAATTTTTCAGATACTTTTTCGGCAAGGTCTTCTTTTAATTCCACACCTATACAGCGTCTGCCCATATTAATCGCTTCAATCCCCGAAGTTCCTGAACCGAAAAACAAATCGAGAACAATGTCATTTTTCTTTGTAAATCTTTCATACAATTGCTGAGCAATTTGAGGGATGTAATTCCCGTGGTATTCGTTGGAATGTCCGCCGTCTTTTAAGCGGCTCGGAAATTCCCAGAGGGTATCCGTTTTAATATGAGGGTAATTTTTCCAGTTATTAAGGTCTATATCGCTGTATTTTGTAGTTTTTACAGGTTTTACCACCTGCAGGTCAGCTTTTTTAGACGGTTGTAATTTTGTATTTGTTTTTAACTTAGCCAAAGTACTCTCTCCCCCTGATATTCCCTTTTACAGATTTATCTTATAGAAATGTTTCAAATTTGTAATCAAACATTTAGATGAAATTGTTTTTGGAGTAAATTAATGTTGAACGGAGGAATTAATGTTCTCACAGCCCTTTACGTTAAGTACATTCTATATGATAGCAGGTTTCCTGATTTCTATGTATTCCTGCGTATCAAATGATGTAATTCAGACTCTGGGCACATATTTAAGTTCAAGTAAAAAATTTCCGACGTGGGTTATCTGGTCTTTTACAAGTGCTGTTCTAATCCTTACAATTACACTTGGCTGGATGATTAATGACGGTGATATGTCTTTCGGTCGGTTAGAAAGAATTCCGTTTCCGGATCATTTTACACTTGTACATGTACTACCGCCTATAATCTTGTTATTCCTTACCAGATACGGCATTCCGGTTTCTACCACATTTTTGATTTTGAGTATATTTTCCGCAAGCAATGTAGAAGTTATCGGAATGATACTTACAAAGTCAATTCTGGGGTATATAATTGCAATAATATCCGCAATAATTATCTATTCAATCATCGCAAGACCTGTTGAAAGATATTTTTATTACACCCAGAAAGAAAAAATTTCCAAGTGGTGGATAGCTGCAAAATGGCTTTCAACCGCTTTTTTGTGGTCACAATGGCTTATGCAGGATGCGGCTAATTTATTCGTATATCTGCCAAGAAAAGCCTCTTTGGGAGAATTAGTTTTTGTACTGACAGCATTCTGCGCATTCCTCTGGGTTGTAGCTTATAAACGGGGCGGAGAAATTCAAAAAATTGTTAAAATGAAAACAAATGTTCAAGACCCGCGCTCAGCAACTATTATTGACTTAATCTATGCACTTATACTTTTGTACTTCATACAATTGAATAATGTACCTATGTCAACAACATGGGTATTTGTAGGACTGCTTGCAGGACGTGAAATTGCATTGTACCACAGATTGAGATTTGAATCCCCGAAAAAAATGTACAAACACATATTTAAGGATTTAACAAAAGTTACATTCGGGCTTGTAGTTTCTATAGTGGTAGTAGTTTTACTGACACAGTTTGAAACGGTTAAGAGTTTCTTTATGTCACATTTTATGTAAAATAAATTAAGGAAAGTTATGAAAAGAATAAAACAGTTATCAGCACATTTAATAAACCAGATAGCGGCAGGAGAAGTAATAGAACGCCCTGCTTCCGTGGTAAAAGAATTAACGGAAAATTCAATTGATGCAGGGGCTTCTAAAATAAGCATAGAAATTACAAATGAGTGCCGCGATATAAGAATTGCTGATAATGGTTCCGGAATACATCCTGATGATATTATGCTGGCTTTCTCCAAACATGCAACAAGCAAAATCGCAAGCGACGAAGATTTGTTTGCAATAAACACTCTCGGATTCCGCGGAGAAGCGCTTTCCAGCATAATTTCCATAGCAAAACTTACCTGCACAACAAGAACAAAAGATTTTGAACACGGGACAAAAGTTAAGTGTGAAAATTCAGAGGTCACAAAAACTGAAACAGGCTGTGCCGTAGGTACTATTATGGATGTTAAAGACTTATTTTATAACATCCCTGTTCGCTTAAAATTTTTGAAAAATCCCAACACAGAATTTTCCTACATTCAGGAACTCGTACAAAATCTTGCAATATCACATCCTGAAATCTCTTTTGAATTAAAAAGAAACGGCAAAACTGTACTAAAAACAACAGGACAGGGAAATCTCCAACAATGTATAAAAGAAGTTTACTCGCAGGAAGTCGTTGATAATCTAAAAGAAGTCTTGAAAACAGACGAACTTGCAGGATTAAAAATCAGCGGCTATGTAAGCAAACCGGATTATACACGCTCCAGCAAAAAAAGTTATCACCTGTACATAAACAACCGTGTTGTTAAATGCGGAGTGTTCCAAAAAGCAATTGATATGGCTTACAAAAATCTTATTGCAAGCGGTAAATACCCTTTTATTGTATTGAATTTGCAAATACCAGCAGGGGACGTTGATGTAAATGTTCACCCTACCAAAAAAGAAGTCCGTTATAAAAATACAAATCAGATTTTTAACTTTATTCACACAGCGATACTGGCAGGACTTTCAAATTACGTAGAACAGGAAAAACACACGCCGGAAAGTGAAGCTCCAACCCCGCCGGTATTTAATGTAACTCCTGACATTATACCTTTTCCGCAAACATCTTTTGCAAAACAAGATTTATTTGTAGATAAGGCTGATGATACTATTTATGTCAGTAAAGAAAAACAAAATTTTACACAGGAAATAAATGTTGAACAAAAACCGATGTTCATTGCGCAGGAAACAAAAGCACCGGAATTGGAAGAAAACATCATCGGACAGTACAAAAATACATATATTCTGGTTGAAAAAGAAGACGGCTTAGAAATTATCGACCAGCATATTGCAGAAGAAAGATATATTTACGAAAAACTTAAATCTGATAAAAATATCGTCTCCCAGCTGCTTTTTGTATCTGATGTACTGGAAGTCTCATCAAGCGAAGCCGAACTTATAAAAGAAAATATCGAAAAGTTTGAAAAATTCGGTTACGGCATAGAATTTTTAAAAGAAAACGAACTTATTTTTAAGAAAGTTCCGCAGCTTCTGGCAAAAGTTAACCCGAAAGAAATCCTCTCTGATATTCTGGAAAATATCGACGGCAACATCGACGGATTGGAGGAAAAAATATTAATAACAACCTCCTGCAAAGCTGCAGTAAAAGCAGGACAAAAACTATCAACCTGGCAGATGTCAGAAATTGTAAAAAAATGGCGTACCTGCGAGATGCCTTACACTTGCCCGCATGGTCGCCCGATTTGCAAGTTTTTCCCGCATAAAGAAATTGCAAGCTTTTTCCAACGTCAGCAATAATAAGAAAAACGTTTATATTTCTTAAAAATTCTTCTGTAAGGTGTTCACAAAACAACTGTACTGGAGTACAATAAATAACATCATGAGTGTTGATGAAAAACTATATTCTGACATCCCTCCTACAAAGTTGAGGAATAAAGAGGAGAAATTTAAACCGGCAAAGACAAACAAATTTTGGCTTATGGTAGCAAGTTTGTTCTTTTTTAACATGCTTCAGAACCGTTTTTTCGCATTCCGGTATGCAGGCGATGAAAATTTCTTTGAACGGGATACTACCGCTCCGACAATTTTGTTTGCTCCGCATTGTAACTGGTGGGATGGAATAGTTCTTTACAACATTTCACACAGGATTTGCCGTAAAGAAATACGTCTGATGGTAGAAGAATTAAACAGATTTCCATTATTAAGACGCGGCGGTGCGTATTCTGTATGTAAAAAATCAGCACAATCTTCAATGAAAGCATTAAAGTATTCCGTTGATGTTATAGGGAATTTAAATAATTTGCTTTTCATATTCCCGCAAGGAATAATCCGTCCTCCTCATTACAGACCTATAGAATTTCAAACAGGTCTGGCATATATTGCGCAGAATGCAGTTAAAAAATACGGAAAAGTCAATCTTATTCCTGTAGGTATAGATTATACGTTTTTCCGTGATAACCGTCCTGAGGTTATGGTTAAATTCGGTGAAACAATTAAACTTACAGATGCAACTGTTAATAGAAAAGAATATACAGATTTTCTTGCACACAGCCTGGAAAATGTCTGTGACAGCCTTGCAGATGACATTTCTCACGGACACATTGACGATTATAAGATACTTTTCAAACAACACTTGAAATGGTACAGACGAATAGAACAACGGCTTAAACGTATTGACCTGCCGCCTGTATCAGGAGTTTAATAAAATTTCCACAACAAAAAACGCCTTAAAAGGCGTTTTTGTTTTATGCTTGATATCGTTTAAATGATTTTTCAATGTTTTTAGAGATAACCGATTTAACCGTATCGTATTCTGTCGTGAGTGAAGAAATTTCAGTATCAAGGTTTTTCATCTTCATATCAATAGTTTCTTCTTTAGAATTAATTTTTTGTTTTTCGGTTTGATACTTAGCTTCCGCAAGAGCAATTGCGTCTTCATCCGGAATTTCTTTGACATAAGAATTCGTACTGTAATTGCCCTGATAATAATACCCGTCATCGTCCAGAGTCGTCATATACATCATACCGTTAGCAAGCATTTCCTGAATATATTCATTGTCATGAACAAGTGATTCACCGTTTTTATCAACGCCGCTTTCAACCCATCCTCTCTGACATAACTGGTTGAATAATGCATCATAGAATTGTGATGCTGCAAGGTTTGCTGATGAATATTCTGAACCTACTTTGAAAGTATAGAGATAATCATCATCCGATGTAACAAGGTTTGAATTAGCTTTACTGTTTGCACCTGTTAATACATTATAATCACTTTCAAGATTTGCTAAGCTATCAGCAAAGAATGTTAAGTATACATCAACAACGTTATTCAAATTTATACCAACGCATGGATCGCCTTGTCCCCATAAACCGTGCCAAGCACCACCGTGTTGTCTTGAAATTACAAAGCCTAAATCTGTATCGTTGTTTGTAAAATAATTTAAGACTTTATCTCTGTTATCCTCGTGGTCTTTATCTTTACCAATTACGTGTGAATTGGTATATTGCAAGTTGCCATTATTATCAACAATTGATTCACCAAAGTAAAGCATTGTCTCTGTTAATGCATAATCTAATGCTGCAGCCTGATCTGCGTCACCAATATCTAAAACTGTTAGTAATTGTTCATTTAACCAGGGAACTAATACTTCTTCTAAATATTGTGCAAATTGTTTAGCAGCTGTTTCAGCCTGGTCGTAATTATCAGGGTTATCGCCATAACCCCACCATATATAATCAGTATCACCTAATAAATCATTAATAGTTATATCTAATTCTTGGACAGTTTCAGCCCCACGAGTTCCATTACCATTTTCATCTCTGGTTACAGTCGAAATTTGTGACCCTTTACCATCACCTTGTGCTTCACCCATTGTCCCTGGATCGAAGTTAGGTATAGAAAGTGTTGATGTACTTACTTCTGCCAATCTGTCTTTCAATGCATCTAAGTTACCTTGTTCTGTTATTATTCTTTCACTAGGTGAAGTACCAACACCAACAGTCGGATCGTAAGTGATATTTTTTAAACTTTCTGCCAGAGTCTTAGAAATAATACCCTGATCGCCTAACGCATCAAGAAATGCATTACGTATAGCCTCAGATGGGAATCCGTTGATACCTTCCTGAGGAATACCTGCAGCTCTTGCTGCTGCTGCATATTTTGCGTCCAGCACAACTCTGCCTTCTGCGTTTGTAAGCATTATCGGTACATTGTTATTCAAAATAGACGGTGTCATCATTAAGCTGTATGACAAAGGTGTTGATGTATCACCTGTTCCGTAAAAATCATAAACTAATTTTGTCTTTGTCAGAGAATTTTGATATTCGTTGGAAAGAGTGGTCATATCACGTGACAACGCAATTTTCTGATGCGACAATCTCATTGATTGATATTCGCAATCAGCCTTTCTCGTTGTTATGGTTAATAATCTAGCTTGTGATGCCGCTAATCCCATTTTTGTACGAATTTCCTTTCGAAACTTAGTAACATTTCCTGAGTGTACACATGGTATTACGGCTATTTTTCCTAAAAACTTTAGTACATGCAGGTATTTTTGTTACATTTATTAACATTATTAAAACAACCCAAATGTTAATTTTTGTAAAATTACTACGTTTGTAATAAAAAAATATGGTAATATTCACTTAAAAAGTGTTATAATAATAATAGGAGAGATAAACATTGAAAATTAAATAGCCAACAATTTATTTTGTCATATATAGAAAATAGCAAAATGAAAGGCAAAAAGATAAATGAGTAACTTACAATTTCAAAATGACTTAGACAAGCTGATAGACATTTTACCCGACAAAATCAGACGACAGGTTACGTATGAGAAAATGGAAGATGTCATAGAGATAGTACTTGATATCGGCAGACTTCCTGAAATACGGCACTCTTCAGGTAAAATAGAATATTTTGATTGTGACGCGGTTACTTATGAAGACATAGAATATATAACAAATAATATACAAGAATTTACCTCCGATAATCGTTCAGGCATCCCGGGAACTCTCCACAGAATAAGCGCAATAAGAAACAGACAGGGCAAAATTGTAGGTCTGACCTGCAGAATAGGCAGGGTTGTAACAGGTACTATCGCCTGTATAAAAGATTTTTGTATGCAGAATAAAAGTATACTGTTTTTAGGACGTCCGGGGGTTGGTAAAACTACTAAATTAAGAGAAATCTCAAGGCTTGTTGCAGATGAATTAGGAAAACGTGTAGTTGTCGTGGATACGTCAAATGAAATTGCAGGCGATGGAGATACCCCGCATCCGGCAATAGGTCATGCCCGCCGTATGCAGGTAAGACAACCGGAATTTCAAAAAGACATCATGATAGAAGCAGTAGAAAACCATACTCCGGAAGTTATTGTAGTTGATGAAATCGGGACTGAAGCGGAAGCACAGGCTGCAAGAACCATTGCAGAACGCGGGGTTATGCTTATTGCAACTGCCCACGGCAACAGCCTTGAAAGCTTAATCAAAAACCCGACACTTTCGGATTTGGTCGGCGGTATTCAATCTGTAACTCTGGGGGATGACGAAGCAAAACGCAGAGCATCTCAAAAAACTGTTCTGGAACGTGAAAAACAACCGACATTTGATATTGTAATAGAAATTCTGGACAGAAATACTCTTGCTGTATACAAAGATACAGCAGAAGCCGTTGACTATATTCTACGCGGCTGGCCTATAAGACCGGAAATAAGAAAAGTTGACAAAACATACGATACACAACAGGCAGCAGCAGAATCATCAACAAAAAATGAAACACAGGCTACGCAGGAACACCCTATTGTTGAGAAAATTAATGAACTTGAACAAAAAATCAGTCCTGCTGACAGTTTAAAATTCAGTTTTTCAAGACAGCAATACGTTGATAATGTGAAAAAATTCAAAAAAATATACCTGTATGCAGTTTCCCGCAGTATTGTGGAAAAAGTTATAGAACGTCTTGACTTAAATGCAGAAATTACGCGTAATATTGATGATGCCGATATAGTACTTGCACACAAGAATTTTGCTAAAGGCGGTGCTAAAATATTGAGTACAGCTAACGATTACAGACTGCAAATATTTTTTATAAAAACAAATTCAATGGCTCAAATACAAAAAGTTTTGAAAGAAGCACTCGATATTGTAGAATCTTCTGAAACACTATGCGGGTATTATGACGATGCAGAACGTGCGCTGGATGAAGCAAAAGCAGCTATCAATAAAATCCTTGCAGGCGCGGAACACGTAGAATTACAGCCGCAAAACCAGCATATAAGAAAATTACAGCACGAACTGGTTGAGCAGCACAATCTTGAAAGTAAATCCGTTGGTGAAGGTGACCAGCGTCATCTGCGTATTGTCGGCGGCAAAGACTTTAAAAAATAAATAATAAAATTATAGCAAAATTTTATTTTACGGGGTTTAATGCTATTATGAATATCACATTATCCCCTACATTATCCTATACACAAAATTCTCAAAAAACGACTGCTTTCACATCAAATTTTCGCCTAAACGGGACAGGACAGCGACCGAATTTTACCTATTTTTACAGAGGAGACTTAAAGTGGCGAAGTTTTGCAAAATATCTTCACAGACATTTTGCAGATGCAGACAAGGTTAATGTTTATAATGCAGCCTGTTCTGACGGAACAGAACCGTTCACACTGGTAATGAGCCTTATTAGTAAGTTAGGACAGAAAAAAGCGCAAAAATTTTTTCCTATTGAGGCATTTGACCTGAATAAATACCTTGTAAATGAGGCGAAGACTGGACAAATTCCTTTACTGCCGGAACCTTATACCATTGTTGACATATTAAGATTAAAACTTAAAAATATGTTTCTGGAACATAAATTTTTAGAATACAAAAAAATCCGCAAGATAGGCGATGTTGTTCAGATTAATGACAAAACAAGAAAACACGTTAAGTTTGATGTTGGCAATGTGCTTACAAAAGTTGATGAAATGAAAGGCGAAAATGCCGTTGTAATGTCAAGAAATATGTGGATGTATCTTAATGAGTATGAACAGGAGATTCTTGCTTTCAAATTAGGCAAAAAGCTGAAAAAAGATTCCGTTGTCGTACTCGGTAAATATGATATACAAAGTTCAAAAGCAGTAGAATTGCTTCATAAAAACGGATTTGAAGAAACCTATATTGATAATGTCTTTGAAAAGATGAAATAGAAAATATAACGTTTCTATTAACAGGAGTAAACACATCAGCCCGACAAATAACTATTTATCGGGCTGATGTTCAACTTGTTTTTAACACATAGTTAGAACTTATTAATTTTTATACTTATGCATCCTCCTGATTGTTATCAAGCAGACTTGTTTGTTCAACAGCCGGAATTTCTTGAGCTGCACAGGTTTGTGATTTATTAACCGCATCATCATCTTCTTCCGGATTCAGAATTTTATTTACTGAAACCACAGAATCATTTTCCATCAAGTTTTGAGCTCTCACGCCTGTTGCAGGACGTCCCTGACAGCTTATAGAACCTGCATTAAGTCTTGTTACGACACCGTTTGCAGTAACCATCATAATATCATCCGAATCTTTTACAATAGTCAGAGCAACAAGTCTTGAGGACGGTGATTTAAATTTTGTTGCAATAAGTCCGATACCGCCTCTGTTTTGGCTTCTGAATTCGGAAAGTTTTGTACGTTTGCCAAAGCCGTCAGATGTTACAACGAGTAAATCCGCGTCATAATCCCTCGGTACAATATCACATCCGACAATTGTATCACCGGTACGCAATTTCATTGAAGTAACACCGCGTGCGCTTCTACCTAGCGGTCTTAAATCTTCAATCGGGAATCTTATTGCCATACCGCAGGATGTACCGATAATAATTTCATCTCTTGCTGTAGCAAGTTTTACCCAGTTAAGCTCATCTCCCTCTTCCAAACCGATAGCTATAATACCGTTTCTTCTTATATTTGAGAAGTTATCAAGTTCAATACGTTTGATGTAACCTTTCTTGGTAAGCATAATCAAATTCAAATCATGAGAGAAAGTACTTACAGGAACAACAGCCGTAATTTGTTCACCCTGTTCAATAGGCAGTACGTTTACAATAGGTAAGCCTTTAGATTGGCGTCCGCCTTCAGGGAAGTCGTATACATTCAAACTATATACAGTACCTTTAGAAGAGAAGAACAGCACTTTATCATGCATCATAGCAGTGAAGAAATGTTGAATATCATCATCTTCTTTTGTTTTAATACCTGATTTACCGCGTGTTGCACGGTTTTGACGTTCAAATGTATCAAGCGAAATACGTTTCAGATATCCTTGATGAGTGATAAATACTGCCATAGGCGTATTAGGAGTCAAATCTTCTATAGTAACTTCACCCTGTTCAGGAAGAATTTGAGTTTTTCTTTCATCTCCGTATTTTTCTTTATCTTCAAGAAGTTCTGTTTTGATTATATTAAGAACTTTTTGACGGCTAGCGAGGATATCTTCGTATTCTGCGATTTTCTTCAAGAGTTCATCGTATTCTGCTTTAACTTTGTCCTGTTCCAATCCTGTCAATCTTCTTAATTGCATTTCAAGAATAGCATTAGCCTGATCGGTATCAAGTCCGAACCTTGACATCAAGCCTTCTCTTGCCTCGTCAGTGGTTTTGGAATTTTTGATAAGTTCAATAACTTCGTCGATTGAACCCAGTGCAATAATCAAGCCGGCCAAAATATGGGCTCTGATTTTAGCTTTTTTCAGGAAGAAAATAGTTCTTCTTGTAACGATTTCAACTCTGTGTTCAACGAATTCGTTAAGAACTTCATAGAGATTCATCAAACGGGGCTGCTTGCCGCAGAGCGCGAGCATATTAACCCCGAAAGTTGTTGCCAGCTGCGTAAATTTAAACAAATTATTCTTAACAACATCAGGTTTGGCGTCACGTTTAAGCTCAATAACAATTCTCATACCCTCACGGTCAGATTCATCACGCAGGTCTGAAATACCGTTAATTTTGCCGTCTTTAACAAGTTCTGCAATTTTTTCAATAAGCATCGCTTTGTTAACCTGATAAGGAATTTCCGTAACAACAATAGCCGTACGAGCTTGACGACCGCCGCCGCCTGCAATTTCTTCAATAGTAGCAACGGCTTGCATTTTAATAGAGCCTCTGCCGGTTTCATAAGCCTGTTTAATATCGTTTAACCCTACGATTGTTGCAGCAGTCGGGAAGTCAGGACCTTTAATATATTCCATAAGTTCTGCAACAGTAATATTAGGGTTATCAATTAACGCAATCGTACCGTCAACGATTTCACAAAGGTTATGAGGCGGAATATTTGTAGCCATACCAACAGCGATACCTGAACAGCCGTTCAAAAGAAGCATAGGAAGCCTTACAGGAAGCACAGACGGTTCCTGCAATGAGCCGTCGAAGTTTGGTTCAAATTCAACTGTTTCGCAGTCAATATCGGCAAGCATTGATTGGGTAATTTTGTGCATACGTGCTTCTGTATAACGCATAGCAGCAGCGCTGTCACCATCAACTGAACCGAAGTTCCCATGCCCGTCTACAACGAGATATCTTGTATTAAAATCCTGAGCAAGACGTACAAGAGCTTCGTATACAGAACTGTCACCGTGCGGGTGGTATTTACCAAGAACTTCACCAACGATACGGGCGCATTTCTTAAACGGTTTATCAGGAGTCATCCCGAGCTCGTTCATTGCGTATAAAATACGTCTGTGAACAGGTTTCAAACCATCACGGACATCAGGAAGTGCACGACCTACAATTACACTCATTGCATAATCAATGTATGAACGCTTCATCTCTTCTCTTATATTAACGGGAACGATTTTACCGTCATGAAACATGCTTTGCTGGTTACTCAATCTTTTATCCTCCGGTGTCTGTATTTAATTTCTATACTTGTATTATAGCATAAAAACACAGTTTCGGGCATTAATCTTTACAAAAGCAAACATATACAAAGTGAATAAGTTACTAAATTAATAAGTAAATGAGTTCTTTTATGAAATCAGGCTCTACGGAAATTTTAACTATGGCTAATTTATAAAAGAAATTATTCGCTTATTGAATATTTCCCCTCCCCTCGAGGGAGGGGAAGTTTTTGCCGAAAACTTGTTTTCGTGCAAAATCCGGGGAGGGGCATACGCCCGCTACGTCTCTATTTTCTGTCGGATTAGTAAATCCGACCTACATTGCTTTCCACGCATCATACCTCACCCTGCCCCCTCCCTTAATCCCTCCCCTCAAGGGGGAGGGAAACACAATTTTCTGCAAAAGCCGGCGATTCAAGGATGTTTAAAATTCCTTGAACACCTAATACAGGCAACATTTCCAATATTGAAGAGTCGTGTTGATGCAAACGTGACGTTTGCTGTTTGCTGTTTGCCTGTTTGCATATTTAGACAAATTATATTATTCTCTTTTATGTCGGAGGATTTATGGATTCTATAAAACAACGTTTATTGAGCTGTGCAGACAAAAATTATCAAAATTTTTCTGCGGGAATTATCCCGAATGTAGACAACATACTCGGAATAAGACTTCCTGTATTGAGAAAAATCGCTAAAGAAATTTATAAACAGGGCGGCTGGGAAGAATTTATTAATTCCAATGCTCAGGAATTTATGGAAGAAACAATGCTGCAGGGAATGCTTATAGGGCTAATCAAAGACTCACCTGAAAAAATCCTTGAATATATTAAAAATTTCGTTCCTAAAATAAACAACTGGGCTGTATGTGATACATTTTGCACAGGTTTGAAATTTACTAATAACAATAAAAAACTCGTGTGGGATTTTATTCAGCCATACCTCCAGTCAGATAAAGAATATGACATTCGTTTCGGCGTTGTAATGATTTTGTCGTATTTTATCGAAGAAGATTACCTTGACGAAATTCTTAAATTATTAGAAAATATCAGACATGACGGGTATTATGTAAAAATGGGTGTAGCGTGGGCGGTTTCCATCTGTTACATAAAATTTCCCGAAAAAACGCATAATTTTCTGACCGGCTGTAAACTGCCCGATTGGACTTACAACAAGTCTATCCAGAAAATTATTGAATCATACAGGGTCGATAAACAAACAAAAGAAGTTTTGAAAAAAATGAAACGCAGGTAATGATGAATATTGAAACAGAAAAAAAATTTGCAGCAGGACTCTCAATCGTTTCAAATACAACTATAATTATCCTGAAACTTATTGCAGGGTTTATTTCCGGCAGTATAAGCGTAATTTCTGAGGCAATTCATTCCATGAGTGATTTACTGGCTTCCTGCTTAACATTTTTTTCCGTAATAAAGTCCGCACAGCCTGCCGACAGCGACCACCCTTACGGGCACGGCAAATATGAAGATATGTCTGGCTTTTTGGAAGGGATTTTGATTGTACTTGCGGCTATTTATATTATTTATGAAGCTGCCCAAAAATTATATTTTAATAAATCCGCAGAAATTGAAACACTGCCGGGGATTATTGTAATGCTGGCGGCTGTAATAGCAAATTTTTTAGTAAGCAAATATTTATTTTATGTTGCTAAAAAATCTGAGTCACTCTCTCTTCTTGCAGATGCAGAACATCTTCATACAGATATTTTATCCTCTATAGGTGTGCTTGCAGGATTGGTTTTAATTAAATTTACCGGTCTGCATTTTCTGGACTCAATCATTGCAATTCTTGTTGCCGCATTCATTATGAGGGCGGGATTTTTTATTACAAAAAAAGCTTTGAACAATCTTCTGGACGGCTCGTTGCCGCAAGAAAATATTGATACTATAGAAGCCGTTATTGATGAATTCGTAAAATTAAAAAAAATAGCCGGCTATAAAAATTTAAAGTCCCGCAGGGCAGGACCTAAAAAAAATATAGAATTAACATTGTTTTTCCACAACAATATGACAATTCATGACTGCCACAAAATTTGTGATGAAATAGAAGACGCAATCGCTTCAAAACTCGGCGGAAATACTACAGTATTTATCCATGCAGAACCGGAAGCTTACTGCCACCGCTGCTCTAAGAAGTCTCATCGGGTAATTTAATACCCCACTCGTCTACTTTTTCATCAAGAAATTTTTTCAATTCTGCAGTTGTTATTTTGCCGTCCTTGTTATCGTCAAAATATCTGTTTGCACGATAAAATCTCGCGGTTTTTGCACTATTTTTTGATGCAAGAACAGGCTTGTTTGCATTACCGGGGGTAAAGAACAGAGCGTACAACTCTCCAGGTTCAATTTTTTCATTTGCACCAATACCTGCAAGATTTTTTGCGTTCATTATATATGCCTCAATATAAGGAAGCTGCTTTTCTCGTGACAATCGCTCAAAACGATTGATTGTCATTTTTGTATTAACTTCTATATCAAGATTTTTCCTTTTGACATGCTGCAAACTGTCGGCAAGTGTTACATGCGACATTTGTCCGATACCGCGGAATGAACCATTCTTAGCCCGTGGATTAAATTTTGATTCCTGATACAAAACTATTGATAAGTATACAGGATCGCAATTTACTCTTTTAGCAATTTCGACAATTTCTTTATAAAATTCGTCGGAAACACCTTTTGCCACAGAAGACCACATATCTTTTAACTTTTTAACATCTGCAGCTGTAGAATCGTGCTTTTCAACACCTAATCCTTTCATAACCCCTGAGTCTTCCGGCGTGCCTTTGAGAAAATCCGGCAGTTTAAATGTTTCATCATAGTTCAACATTGGTATTTCAGTTTTTTTTGACTCACCGAGTTTAAAAGGAACTTTGTCTGAATCATCTATTCTCATATACATAAACCCTTTCACACTTAGATTTACGGTATAAATACATGAAAACTTTAGAATTTATTAAGAAATATTACAGGCAGGATACACTTTTCTTATATCACGTCCTGCAAGCAGAGAAATATCAGCGTAAATTGCAGTTTCTTCCTCTTTTGCATCGGCAAGAATTCTGCCCCAAGGATCAGAAATCATGGAGTTGCCTATTGAATATAAATACGGATAACTTTTACCGAAGAGGTTTGATGTAACAAAATAGACAAGATTTTCGGTTGCTCTTGTGACATTAAGTGCACGCCATGTGTTGACAAAAGCAGCTTTATCTTCATCACTAAGGCTTGCCGGATAACTGAACGCGGACGGAGATACAATAATTTCAGCACCTGCCTGCGCAAGTTTTCGGTGATGGAGAGGGTAACGAATATCAAAACAAATACTCAAACCGATACGCGCAAAGTCCAAATCCAAAACAACTTCCTCATTTCCTGCCGTAAGAGCTTTATCTTCTGTTCCGCCCATATATGCAAACAAATGGATTTTTCTGTATTTTCCGACAACCTTTCCGTTTCTGTCGAGCACAAACATTGTATTATAAAGTTTGTCCCCGTCTTTTTCTATAACCGTACCTGAGATAATATTGGTTTTATATTGTTTGGCAAGTTCTGCTATAGCGGCTACTGTTTCTCCGCCGTCAGACGGTTCAGGAGTTGTGTACATTTCATCACAAATACCGGTAGAAAAGAATTCCGGCAGAATTACCAGATCCGGAGTTTTATCAGTGTTTTCCTTTAGCATTTGCGAAACTTTTAAAATATTTGCCTTTTTATTCCCCGGAGTTTGTTTGTATTGTAAACTTAAAATTCCTGCCATGTTTTCTTTCCTCCTGCCTTATGAAAATTATAACATGAAACACACGTTTTCATGTTATATTCTTGCTATGGGAAATAAGTCAATAAAAATACTTGATTGCACTCTGCGTGACGGCGGATATGTTAACAATTGGAATTTCGGTCGGGATAACATCAAAAATATTATCCACGGACTTGACGCGGCAGGAATTGACTTTATAGAATGCGGATTTATGCGTGACGGACAGTATAATCCTGACAAAAGCCTGTATGAATTTTTGAGTAATCTGATATCAGCCGCACCTGAGAATGTACACTATGAAAAACTTGTTGCTATGATTGATTACGGAGAATTTAATATTGACAAACTTCCTGAAAAAAGTGATAATTCAATCTTTGGATTCCGAATTATTTTCAAAAAAAATCATTTAACAGAAGCGCTAGATACTGCTCAAAAAATTCAGGATAAAGGATACAATATTTTTATCAACCCTACTTTTATTAACCGGTATACAAAAGAGGAATTTACAGATGTAATCAAAATGGTAAACAGGATAAATCCGTTTGCTTTTTCAATTGTTGATTCAATGGGTGTTATGAATGAAAACGATGCCCGTGAGATGTTTAAGCTGGCTGACGGGATTTTGGATAAAAATATAACTCTTTGTTTTCATTCACATAATAATTTACAGCTATCTTTTCCTAATGCTATGGAATTGATTAAACTCAAAAGCGACCGGAATATTATTATTGACTCCAGTATTTTCGGAATGGGACGGGGCGCAGGAAATATCAAAACAGAATTTTTAATAAATTATCTGAATGAACACATCAAAAGCAGATATAAAATTCTTCCTGTACTTGCATTAATTCACAATATTATCAATAAAATTTTTGAACAAAAACCATGGGGATACAGCGTTCCGTATTATCTTGCCGCCAGAAGTTTCTGCCATCCTAACTATGCATCTTTTTTAATAGAAAAGAACATACCTTTTGATATTATTGACAAAATCCTGAAACAGATTCCGGAAAACAGCAAAACATGTTTTGATAAAAAACTTATAGAAAAATTGTTTAATGAAACCGTTCAAGGAGCATTAACATGCTAAAACTATACGAAAAATATCTTGAAGTTATAGACGAATATTTAAAAAAATGTTTTGAAGACCAAAAGCCTTTCATACACTGTAAAAAAGGCTGCACAGACTGCTGTGACAGGGGTGAATACCCCTTTTCGAGACTGGAGATGGAATATCTGATGGCTGGTTTTGTAAAACTTCCTGTAGATGTACAGAAAAAAATCAGGCAGAACATTGCCGATTTATTAGTACAAAAACCTGCAGGTGAAAAATTCTTGCACAGATGTCCTTTTCTTCTGGCGGGCAAATGTGCGCTTTATGAACGACGCGGGATAATATGCAGGACATTTGGACTGGCAGCATTTGATGAAGTTGACGGGAAAAAAGTTGTCAAACTCCCTGAATGCTGCAAAATAGGACTTAATTATTCAGAAATTTATGATTCAAAACACGGGTTTGTTGATATGGAGAAATTTCAATCATTCGGCACAGGCAATCTGCTCTCCCATCCTCCGGATTTGAATTATATGACAAAAGAACTGACAAAAGGAATAAATGGTCTTGAATTCGGCGAAATACGACCGATTTTAGACTGGTTTAAGTAACATAAACAATTTAATAATTACTTAATTATCATTTTTTTAATTTTTACCAGCCCGTTAAGCAGCCAAGGGACTTTTTTTCTCAATATTTCTTTAAATGCATACAGAACAAAAGGTCGGTGTTGGAGTTCATTTACATAATACATAAAATAATCAGGCATATATATTTCAAACTTTTTCTGTATAGAAAATTCTTTAACTCTTTTATAATATCGTGCCGCAGTTATTATATTATTGAGAATAAGGTAGTTATAAGAGTCTATAAATGAACTGCATAAACGATTTACTACTGCTCTGTATATTTCTTCATCATATCCAGCAACAAGTTTATCCACCAAATTATACCATTCAAAATACGCATCAAAATATTTAAAACGCAAATTAATTAATGATTTGGGTCTATTGATTCTGTAATAATAAAAAATATCCTGAATAGCATAAAGTTTGTCTGCTTTTAAGAGACATTCAATATAAAACGGAGTATCTTCATGAATTGGAACATCCGTAAAAATAATATTATTTTCATTTAAAAATTTTCTGCTGTATAAACATTTCCACACAGCTTCAGCATTATTAACAAATTCAGGATTATCAACCGGTTTGAAACAACCATCTACGTTATCAATACCTTTATAATAAAGTTCCTCTCTGAAACATTTTTTCCTTTCATCATATTCTATGTAGGAAAAGTTGATTATTTGAGGGTGGAATTTATTAATAATATCATTCATTTTTTCATACAAATCCGTCCTCACCCAGTCATCAGAATCCACAAAATGTACATATTCACCGCGTGCAACACTAAGCCCTACATTTCTTGTTAAACCGAGCCCCATATTTTCTGCATTATGAATAATCTTTATACGTGCATCTTTTGATGCATAATCTTTTAATATTTCAACCGAATTATCTTCTGTAGCATCGTCAATACAAATTATTTCTATATTGGAAAAACTCTGACGGATAACACTATCCAAACATTGAGGCAAATATCCGGCAACATTATAAACCGGAATAATAACACTTATCAGCGGTTGACTATTTAATTGACACCCATCGGGTAAAACAAAGGCAGGCATTGAGTTTAAGGTACCCCCCCCCCCCGAATTACACGTAAGCAGACGTTTTATAAGATATTTAAAAATACTGGTAATATTTTTAAATACATTTTTGGATAAAAATGCATTTTTGAATAATTTTTTGGTATAAGTCATCTTAATTCCAACCGGAATATAAGGCATTAATTTTAGCAGTACCGGAAAAATTATATACAATATATTTTCAACATAAGTTACCGCATGCAGTTTCATTATTTGAAGATAAATATCGGAAAAATTTTGATTTGCAGCAGTATTTCTGGAATCACCATGTATTCTGTAATACACAAAAGGTTCAGGAATTCTGTAACCTGTAACTCCGATTTCTGAGAGCGAAATCCAAAATTCCCAATCTTCATACCCTTTCTCCATCTCTTTTTTATATCCGCCAACACGTTCCCAATCTTTTTTACGAAAAAATGACGAATTAATCAGCAGATTTTCATATAATAATCTGAGACTATCCCACACCGGAGCATGAGCAACTGTATTTCTATCACCGATATATTGATAATCCGAATAAACAATCCCGATATCAGGATTGGCGTCTAAAACAGCAGCAGCTCTTCTAATAAATTCCGGAACAATCATATCATCAGCATCAAGCGGAAGAATATACTCTCCTGACGCTTCTTGTATACCATTATTTCTTGCAGAAACAACGCCCTGATGAGGTTGTCTGATTATACGGGTGTTCGGTCTGGAAAAGTTATCCAGAAGTTCTATTGTTTCACGGTCATCAGAACCGTCATCAACAATTATTATTTCAAGATTGTCATACCCCGACGCCAGAACCGATTCTACAGCTTCTGCCAAATATTCTCCGTAATTATAGCAGGGTATGACAACCGAAACTTTTGTCTGCACTTATAACAATTCCTTTAAATAGTTAGGCAGTGCAAATCTTGCATTATGGTATTCTTTGTTATAAATTTTGCAGGATTTTTTAATGTCGTCATAACGATTATCAGCAAAATATGATAAAGGTTCAACAGATTCTGAACAAAATGCCCATGCCCAGTATCCGCCAGGATAGGTCGGAATATTTGATGTAAATGTTGAACAAATCGGGAATACTTTTTTCAAAAGATTATACATCTTTTTAATTTCTTCCTTATTTACAAAAGGTGATTCTGATTGAGCGCAAACAATTCCGTCAGGTTTGAGAGAATTTTTAACATTAGTATAGAATTCCTCAGTAAACAATCCCTCGCCCGGTCCCATAGGATCGGTAGAATCAATAAGAACTATGTCAAATTCATTCTTTTTATTTTTAATATATTCAATAGCATCCTGAACGAGAATTTCTACTTTAGGGTTATCAAGTTCACATGAAATTGTCGGCAGAAATTTTTTGCAGGCATCAATAACCATACCGTCAATTTCACAGAGAACTACGCGCTCAACTGTTTTATGTTTAAGAACTTCTCTGACTGTACCGCCGTCACCGCCGCCAATGACAAGAACAGATTTAGGATTTTTATGATGCATCATAGGGATATGTGCAATCATTTCGTGGTAATGAAATTCATCACCCTCGGTAGTCATCATCAAGTCATCCAGTGTTAAAACACGTCCTAACATACTGTCAGTTTCAAACACTTCAACTTTTTGAAAAGGTGATTGTTCAGAAAAAAGCACTTTGCCGGCTTTAATTGCAAGACCAAAGCCGCCAGGTGTAATTTCGTTATAAAATCCGTCTTTAATTCCGTTTGTCATTAGTTAGTTTCCTTTCTTATTTACCAAGAATATGTATATGCAGGTGAAAAACTTCCTGTCCGGCTTCTTTACCGGTATTAATATGAACTCTGTATGATTTCAGACCTATTTTTTTCGTAGTTTCTTTCACAGCCATCAGTAATTCACCCATAAGATTTTTGTCTTCAAGTTCATTTAATGATTCAACATGAACTCTCGGCACTACCAGAAGATGCACTGGTGCTTTCGGATTAATATCTTTAAAAACAACGCAATGTTCATTTTCATATACAAATTCAGTGCCGAAATCACCGTTTATAATCTTACAAAAAATACAATCATTACTCATAATACAGCCCTCTTTCTTTATATAATTTTATAACGGAAAGAGAAAAAGTAAAGAGCAGGCAGGCAAAGATAACTTTTATCTACAGGTCTGAAAATCGGCAGTAGAAATCTGATTCGCCTCCGCAGCGGGTTAGGAATGAGTATTATTTAACAAAAATCCCTGCCTGAAAAGACAGGGATTTTTACAAATTTTCAGATAAAAATTAACTACTTAGCAGCAAGAGTCAATTTCATAGTTTTAGCGATAATTTCATTAAAGCTGTCAGCTTTCAAAGAAGCACCGCCGATTAAAGCACCGTCGATGTCTGATTTAGACATTTGTTCTTCAATAGTAGACGGTTTTACAGAGCCGCCGTAAAGAATTCTGATAGCATCAGCAGCTTCTGCACCTGCAACTTCTTTAACAACGCTTCTAATCATAGCGATAACTCTGTTAGCTTCGTCTGAATCGCAAGTTTTGCCAGTACCGATAGCCCAGATTGGTTCGTAAGCAATAACAGATTTAGCAACATCTTCAGATGAAATACCTTCAAGAGCAGCTTTAATTTGACCTGAAATCCAAGAATCTGTAACGCCTGCTTCTCTTTGTTCAAGAGTTTCACCGCAGCAGATAATAGGAATCAAACCGCCGGCAAGAATTGCTTTTGCTTTTTTATTAATCATTTCGTCAGTTTCAGAGAAGTACTGTCTTCTTTCAGAGTGACCTATAATAACATAAGAACATCCGGCATCAGCAAGCATTTCTACAGAAACTTCGCCTGTATAAGCGCCTGATTTTTCCCAGTGGCAGTTTTGACCTGCAATATTTATTTTGTTACCGCCGCAGCCGCAGTCACATTTTACTGTTTCAACAGCAGCAAGTGATGTGAATACCGGTGCAATTACGATTGTAGGCAATTCAACAGCTGTATAATCTTTTACAAAACCTTTAATGCCTTCAAAAAGGTCTTTAGCTTCTGATTGAAGCAGGTTCATTTTCCAGTTTCCTGCAATAATTGGTTTTCTTGACATATTTTCTCTCCTTTTCTTTAGGTACAAAGACATTAATATTATATATCAAAATAATTTTATGCAAACAACATGTATTAATTCCCAAAAGCTTATTACCCGCCCGAAATTATTAACAAGACAATATTTTTTATGCTAAAATTAAAGTATGTTCACAGGGATTATTGAAGAATCAGGTACGGTAAAAAGCTTTATAAAACACTCAACCGGCGCAGACATCACAATACAATGCAGTAAAGTACTTGAAAATACGCAAACAGGTGACAGTATTGCAATAAACGGATGCTGCCAGACAGTCGTATCAATGACAGAAAATTCTTTCACCGCAAATGTAAGCGAAGAGACTCTTAACGTCACAAATTTCAACCTGCTCAAAACAGGATGCGCCGTAAATCTTGAACGGGCACTCACTCCGTCATCACGTATGGGCGGGCATATAGTTCAAGGTCATGTTGACTGTACGGGTAGATTTATCAAGAGAGAACAACTTGGTAATTTTTATAATCTGTATTTTGAAATTCCTGCTGACCAATGCCGCTATGTTGTGAAAAAAGGTTCAATAGCAGTCAACGGGATAAGCCTCACCGTCGCAGGAATAACGGATAATATTTTTCACATTGCTGTTATCCCGCATACAATAGAAAACACCACGCTAAAATATCTGGAAATCAACGATTACGTCAATATAGAAACCGATATTCTAGGCAAATATGTTGAAAAATTGTTATCCGTATCAGATAATAAGCACAGAAGTAAAATTGATGAAAATTTCTTAAAAGAAAACGGGTTCATATAATATGGAAAATTTTAAATTTGACACAATAGAAGACGCAATAGAAGATTTTAAAAACGGCAAAATGATTATTGTCGCAGATGATGAAGACCGCGAAAATGAGGGCGACCTTATCTGCTCCGGTCAAATGATTACACCTGAAAAAATCCATTTTATGACAAAGGAAGCACAGGGGCTTGTCTGCCTTGCAATTTCACACGAAATAGCGGAAAAACTTGACCTTCCGCAAATGGTTGAACAAAATTCCGAGGGAATGAAAACCGCATTTACAATAAGTATTGACGCGGCAGAAAAATACGGAGTAACAACAGGAATTTCCGCATACGACAGAGCAAAAACAATAGAAGTTGCACTTGCGCCGGATGCCGTACCGTCAGATTTACGCAGACCGGGGCATATGTTCCCGTGTGTTGCACGAAAAGGCGGAGTTCTGCAGCGGACAGGACACACAGAAGCCGTTGTTGATCTTGCAAAACTTTGCGGTCATACTCCCGCCGGTGTTATGTGCGAAATTATGGCGGAAGACGGGCACATGGCAAGACGTGATGACTTGAGAAAATTTGCGGACAAACACGGAATTAAATTTATTAGTGTTGCAGATTTGATAGCTTACCGCCTCCGGTCAGAAAAACTTGTAACCCGTGAAGCAGAAGCACATCTGCCAACACAATTCGGAGAATTTGAAATATACGGCTACAGAAACCAAATTACAGGTCAGGAACATGTTGCTCTTGTAAAAAATGACGGCAGTGATAAAATTCCTATGATACGTGTTCACAGTGAATGCCTGACAGGCGATATCTTCCACAGCCTTAAATGTGACTGTAACTCACAGCTTCATACCGCGTTGAAAATGATTAATGAATACGGCAAAGGTGCTCTTGTTTATATGAGAGGTCATGAGGGCCGCGGTATCGGAATAGTTAATAAAATCAAAGCTTATCATCTGCAGGAATGCGGACAGGATACAGTAGAAGCCAATATCTCCCTAGGCTTTAAACCGGATTTGAGAGATTACGGTGCCGGTGCACAAATTATCAGAGATTTAGGTTTTAATAATTTTAATCTGATTACAAACAATCCTAAAAAAATTATCGGTCTAAAGGGCTATGGATTAACCGTCCATGATATTATAAAATTGACTCCTGATATTAATCAATATAATGAACGATATATGAATACAAAACGTGACAAAATGCATCACATGCTGTAACATAAAAATAACAAAGGATTATTTATGACAGAAACCACTTTTGAAGTTAAATTCCTGACAGAAAACGAATACGAAAGTTTCGCGGAAGTTTACAACGATTTCAGGACAAGAGCCATTGATGAATACAAATTTGAATTGAGTCCGCTGACTTACGGAGAATTTCTTGAATCTGTCAGGAAAGACTTAATTAACTGTCTTATCCTGCTTGAAAATAACAAGCCGACAGCTTTCTTAATCTATACAACAGCAATTTCAGAAGCTATTGAATTAAATATCATTCACTGCCTGAATCTGGAAAACATGATTCAACGCAGCAAACTTTTGACCGAAAAGTTTTTGATGCTTACAAAAGAAGAACGCAAAGAAAAAGTCGTCTGCTACCCGATGTTAGGCGCACAAAAAACTTTAATCGGTGAACTTGCCCGCTATGGATTTAAATTTGTCGGAATAGCTGTTTTAAGATTTATGATGACCGGCACAAACTCCAGAGAAATTCTCAAATTAACGCACCTTACAGGAATGGATGACTGTTATAAAGTTGTACCGTGGAATGACAATTATTTTAACGACGCTGTGGAAATCGTTCAGGAAGCATTCGAAACCAGTGCAGATGCATTATTCGACCCGAGATTTTTAAGCCTTGACGGCACATTTGATATTATTACCAAAATTGTAAAAAACCTCTACGCAGAATTTCTTCCGGAAGCCACCAGCGTACTGTTATGCAACGATATACCTGTAGGTTTCTGTTTTATGAATCTTACCGGCGGAACAATTGCAAATATTCCGATAGTCGCAATAAAAAAAGAGCATCAGGGCAAAGGGCTTTCTAAATATATGCTGAAACGCTCAATAGAACAGCTTTTAAGATGGGTAGATGCAGGCGAAAAACCGATTACGGAAGTTAATACAAATACGGAAACAAATAATTTTCAGGCTCTCAAAATGTACAGACATCTGGGATTTAAAGAAGATTACAACTATCCTCAATCATACCTGCTCCCTAAAAAATAGGATGAGTTAAATTTTATAGTATAATGCAGCTATGGCAATTTATTTTTTCTACGGTGAAGAAGATTTTAATATTGAACAGGAAATCGGGAAATTGAAAAAAGGACTCGACAAAAATTTTCTTGAAATGAGTTTTAAAACTTATGACAACCCGAAGTTTGCTGATTTAACGGCAATTTTGAGAACACAGCCTATGATGTTCGGCAAAATGCTTATCGTAATAAACTGCCTTGATTATTTTTCCAAAACCTTTGACGATAAAGAAATAAAAGAAATTACATCCGCGCTGGAAAATAATAATGACAATCTTGATATAGTATTTCTTGCAAACTTACCGAGGAATGAGGGCAAAAAACTTGACAGCCGAAAGAAATTTTTTAAATTGCTTTCAAAATTTAACTCAAAAGAATTCCCGACAATTCCGACATACAAAACCGCGGAACTTGAGGAATGGGTAAAAAAACAGGCTAAATCAAAAGGGATAAAACCTGCACCCGAGGCGGTTACAAATCTTGTTATACAGGTCGGCAACAATCTGCGCCAGCTTGACACGGAATTAGACAAGCTCAAACTGCTTGCATATCCGTCAGAAAATATCACGGCTGATATGGTCAAAGAAATTTGTATATCAAATGAAGACCTGTTTGCGTTTTCTGATTTGCTTATGCAAAACGAAAAAGACAAAGCATTGCTGGAATTTCACAAACTGCTTGATAAAAAACATCCGCTGGAAATTCTTGCAACACTCCAGACAATGCTCAGACGCTGGATTATACTGAAAGCAAATTCCGGGAAATTAACAAACTATGAACTTTCAAGATTAACAGGCCAGCACGAATTTGTAGTACAAAAAACATTGCAAAAACTCAAAAAAACAGAACTAAAAAATCTTGTAACTCTAAAACAAAATCTTACCGAAGCAGAATACAGAATTAAATCAGGTCAGGCACTTGATGTGGAAGAAGAGGTGGAAAATGCAATACTCAAGTGATATAAGAGAACGTTATCCATTTCTCACCAAATATTTTGAAAGCGGAATAAATAATCCCGACAAAAACATTGCGCACTGCATTTTATTTTACGGATCTGATTTGGATGCCCAGTATAAAATGGCGCTTGAAATTGCAAGAATGCTTAACTGTAAAGGCACTCATACCCCGGAATGCGAATGTTTAAACTGCCGCTGGATTAAGGAAAATAATCATCCCGCCGTGATGACCGTTTCCAAAGTTGATAATAAACCGTCAGATGATACCTCAAAGACAGTCATTTCAATAGCACAGGCAAGAAAAATCAAAAATGACCTCTTGATAACATCAGAATATCACAGGGTGTATATTTTCTGTGATAAAGATGAAGATGGGCATATTCAAGGGCTGAACGGTTTGAATTTTCAGGAAGACGCCGCAAACGCGCTTTTGAAAACTTTTGAAGAACCGCCGTCCGGTACAACTTTCTTTTTCCTTACAAAAGATAAAAGCGACTTAATAACAACAGTTGTTTCACGTGCGCAGGCGTTTTTTGTACCGGCAATAACGGACGGGGATAATTCATTTGAAATTGTAAAAAATGCAATGGAGGGTTATCTTGAACTTGATCGTTCAGAAGTATTGGATTTGAATGACAAACTGTATGAACTTACAAAAGAAAACGAGCCTCTGACAGTTCTGGCTCAGGTACAAAATTATATAGGCGCAATGTTAAAAACAAACGGTGCAAACACAAAATTGCTGCACGATTTTAATGCAGCAGAAAAAGCACAAAAACAACTCAGGCTTAATATGAATCTCCAAACAGTAATTGAAAATCTTGCCTTTGAACTTGTGCTTAAATAGAGCCTATGAAAAACACTTTGACACGTAAAAGATAAACAAAACATTTGCATTACCGCTATTTTTGCCGTCCGCAAACCGGACAATCAGAATTTCTGCTAATATTCAGTTTTTTGAATTCCATCTTTAACCCGTTGTACATCAAAAGTGTATTCTCTAATGTAGTACCGATTTTAAGAATATATTTTATAACTTCCATTGCTTCTATGGATGCAATCTGGGTTACTGCAGGACTGACAGCATCTTTCAATCTTTTTACATTTATATTCTCATCCGGCAGAATACATCGCAGGCAGGGAGTTTTGTAAGGAACAATTGTTGTTACCTGTCCGTAAAATTCCGTGAGCCCTGCATGAATCAAAGTTTTACCGGTTTTTACCGCTATTGCGTTCAAAAGAAATTTAGACTTATATATATCAAAACAATCCACCAGAATTTCGTAATCTTTAACGATTTTTTCGTAATTTTTTTCATCAAGTCTGATTTTGTATTCTTTTACCTCGACATCGGGATTAAAACTCTCAACAAACTCTTTTGCCGATTCTGTTTTATGCCGCGCAACATTCTCCGTCTTGTGAATCTTGTTCATATTACTAATATCAATAACATCATCATCAACAATTCCGATATGCCCGATACCAAGAGCGGCAAGATTTGCAATAACTGTCAGCCCCAGACCGCCGCAGCCGCATACAAGCACTTTAGAATTAAGCAGTTTCTTCTGCCCCTCTTCCCCAATCTCTTTTATCAGTATGTTTCTTGAATATCTGTTCATCGGAATTCTACACAGCAGTTTTAACCTGATTTCGTCCGCCGGCTTTTGCCTTATACAAAGCCTTATCTGCCCTGTCAAAAAGTTCAAATGCAGTTGTGATACCATCACCTTTTTCACAAACGCCGGCGCTTATTGTAACGTTAAAACGCTCGCCGCCATATATAAAAGGATACATCTCAATATTTTTACGAAGTCTTTCACAAGGAATAATCGCATTATTAATATCAGTTTCAGTTAAAATAACAGCAAATTCCTCTCCGCCGTATCTGAAAACCATATCAGTCTTTCTAAAAGTTTGCAGGGCAAGATATGCAATCTCTTTCAATACATAATCCCCGCAGCCGTGCCCGTATGTATCATTAATCTTTTTGAATAAATCAATATCAAGCATAGCAAGACTTAACTTGCCATTATATCTTTCTGAACGCAAAAATTCACGTTCAAAATTACTCTCAAAATGCCGCCTGTTATATAAACCGGTTAAACCGTCAGTAACCGACAGGTATTTTGTCTGGGAATACATAAAGTTAATCTTCCTGATAACATCAAGCTTGTTATCATCAGGAATAGGAAAACTCTGGATAATTTCTTCAATATTATGCTGAATTTCATCCAGAACATTATCAGGGATATCAAAACTGATTTCTAAATTTTCGTCCATTTAATCTCTCTCAACCAAATATTCCCGTTAAAATTATTATACCATGAAAATTGATGCGAATTTATTTTTTTGCTAAAATTACAGCATTATGATGATGTCCGTGGAAGACATGCTAAAAGAATTTTCAAACGATTCGGCTCATCCGTCAGAAGTAAGACGGCTGTCGATGATGATTTTTGATGAAGTGTGTGAAAAAATAGTAGAACTGCCTAACAAATACAGAAATTACCTTGAAGCAGGGGCTCTTTTGCACGATATCGGCTATGCGGTCAATTCCAAAAGCCATAATAAAGAAAGTCAAAAACTAATCCTCGAACACGGATTAAAAGAATTCAGCCATACGGAAACAAAAATTATCTCCTGTATTGCACGCTATCATAGAGGAAGCCTCCCCGATAAACGTGAACACGAAATCTATAATACTCTGGATAAACAAGAACGAAAAATCGTAAAACGTCTCGCAGGAATGTTAAGAATTGCAGACGGACTTGACAGGGCGCATTTGAGTTTAATAAAAAAAATTAAAATTAATTACAATACCGAAGATGAACTCGTTGAATTTATTCTGACTCCTAATACTTATGAATACCATCCTGATATCTCTTATGCTGCAAGAAAACGCGACCTTTTTGAACTTGCATTTAAGGTGCAGAGCTTTTTAAGATTTGAAAGATAAAATGTAAATTTTTGTAACAATTTCAGAAAAGTTGTAACATTTCTTCATGAAATTTACTTTATATATATAGGGAAAAATATAAAGGAAAAAAGCCATGAGTTTCGATGTAAATGTACTGAGTGCAAAACCGGTGATACGCGAAGCCCAGAGTATGCAAAATGACGGCGGAGGCGGAAACCTCGGTTATATGTCTCAAGGTCAAGGCGAAAAACACAAAAAAAATTTTGAAGATGAAAAAAGCATTTTCCTCACAAAAGAAGAAAAAGACACATTCGGCTTTGAAAAAGATGTAAAAATGCCGGAAGAAGATTTTTCTATTGCAAAACTAATTGCAAATGTGATTTTCAAAATTAAAGTTTTGTTCACACAAAAGTGAATCAAGTGAACTGAAAGCAAACCCGAAATGGAATTAAGACGCTGAATTCAGGCGTCTTTTTTTTGCGTATTTTACTTAGGTTAATAGCAGGTTGTAAAAAAATATGTAACTAACTTGCCAATGTAAAAATAACATATTACAATTATTATTACTTGGGTAGGGGGAATTAATGCCGAAGTTAGCTAAAAAATACAGTAGCAGACAATACTACTATGATGAAGTATACAAATTAAACGACTTCCAAACAGGAAGATATGTACATGAAATCCCGCAGCGCACTTATGAACGGCCAAGAGTGGTTCGCAAAAAAGTAAAGCAGGAAAGCCGCTTGTCGCGTGCATTTGCAGTAATTGTTATGATGCTTTTAGGAGTATTTGTACTGCCGGTAAGCTTTGAAAAAATAACAAAAATGATGTTTGCACCAACCCCGCTGAAAACTGTAAAAGCGGACTACTATCAGATGTTGTTCCCTACAACAAATTATCTGTCAAACGACTGGTTTTTAGGAACACGTGCACTGAGAGGCGCAGAAGTGAAAAAACCGCTCATGAATACGCTGACTGAAAATGTTCGTATGACAGGTTTGGAAAACAGAATTAAGGATTTAATGGCGTTATATCCTACAATTGAACCGTCAGTGTATGTTTGGGATTATGATACGCAATCTTATGCCGATGTAAACGCTGACAAGATTTATTCAGCAGCCAGTATAATCAAACTTCCCGTACTTGTTCAGTTATTCCGTTCAATAGAACGCGGTCAGGTAACAATCTATGATGAAATGACCCTTACTGATTTTTACAGAGCGGAAGGTTCAGGCGGCTTGCAATTTAAGGCGGAAAATTCAAAATATTCCGTAGACAACCTTGCACGCGTAATGATTACGGATTCCGACAATTCAGCAACAAATATGCTTATGTCAAAAATAGGCGGTATGCCGGATGTTAATCAGGGAATACGTGAATGGGGCTTAAAAAATACAGGCGTGCACACATGGCTTCCGGATCTCGGCGGAACAAACCATACAACCGCAAGAGATATGGCAACAATTTTATATAACATAGACAACCCTAACTTTTTGAGCGTATCTTCAAGAGAAAAGATTTTTGACTATATGGCTCACGTAAAAAATAACAGGCTTATTGAAGCAGGTTTAAATCCGGGGGCAGTATTCCTGCACAAAACAGGCGACATCGGGAAAATGCTCGGAGATGCGGGAATTGTATATGCACCTAACGGCAAAAAATATATTGTTGTAATTCTTGCGAATCGTCCGCATAACTCTGTTGCAGGGAAAGAATTTATAGTAAAAGCATCTGAAATTATCTATAATTATATGGTAAGATAGATTTATGTTAAAAAATCTTCTGGAAGAAAAAAGATGCTTCAAGCTTATCTGCGGAGCAGGAAACGAGAATGAAGCCGAAGTTGAAAAACTTGTTGCATTATACGCATCAGCCGGCTGCAAATTTTTTGACCTCTCTGCCAAAGAAAATATCGTAGACTGTGCAAAACGCGGTCTGGAATACGCAGGAGTAAGCGATGCAGAACTCTGCGTAAGCGTCGGGATAAAAGGAGATCCGCACGTAAGCAAGGCCGTAATTGATTATGAAAAATGTATTCACTGCGGTCATTGCGAATCTGTCTGCCCTCAGCGCGCTATTAAATATGCAAAAGTAAAAAGGATAAAATGCATCGGCTGCGGCAAATGTGCAAAAGTTTGTCCTAAAAAAGCAATAACATATATTTCTGAAGACAAAGACCTTTCAGAAGTTATACCGCCGCTGGTGGCAAAAGGAATAAGCTGTATTGAATTCCACGTAATAGGTGAGGACACACCTGAAATTGAACAAAAATGGAAATACCTCAACGAAAATTTTGACGGGATTTTAAGTATCTCAATAAACAGAATGAAGTTAAGCGGGGACAGCATGATTACCCGCATAAAAAAAATGACGGAAAACCGCACACCTTATACAACAATTATACAGGCTGACGGATTTCCTATGAGCGGCGGAGCAGATGATTACAAATCCACCCTGCAGGCAGTGGCAACGGCAGAGCTGATTCAAAATGAAAAATTACCTGTCTATATCCTGCTATCCGGCGGGACTAACTCAAAATCCAAAAAACTTGCAAAACTCTGCGGAATTAACATCAACGGAGTTGCCGTCGGGTCCTATGCAAGAAACATTGTTAGAAAATATATAGAACGTGATGATTTTTTAACCAATAAAACAATTTTTCAGGAAGCGCAATTAATAGCAAAACAGCTTGTGGAGGCTTGTAATGGAATATAGTTACGGTTATGACACAGTGATAGGCAGACTTTATATCACGGCGGATGAAGAGAATTTGCTGAGGATAAGCTTTGATGCACCGTCAGGCTTGTGTAAGGAAACCGCGTTAATAAAAGAAACTTTCAAACAGTTAAGCGAATATTTTTCAGGTAAACGCGTTGAATTTAACCTGCCTCTGGCACCGTCCGGAACAGAATTTCAAAAACAGGTCTGGAATGCACTTTTAAAAATTCCATACGGAGAAACCAGAAGCTACAAGGAACTTGCCCAAATAATCGGTAATGAAAAGGCAAGCCGTGCCGTAGGTATGGCAAATAATAAAAACCCTTTAATGATAGTAATTCCCTGCCACCGCGTAATAGGTGCAAACGGAAATCTTACGGGCTATGCAGGCGGTATCGGGGTAAAGAAACGCCTGCTTGAACTTGAATCAGGCAAAAAATTTTCAAAATAAATTTAAAAGCCCTCCTCTTCTCCTTAACAGGCACGATAAAATCTTGCCCGATAGTTTTGCCGCATTTTGACACAATATCATTTTCGGTTCTGTAATTAATGAGATTTTCGAAGTTTTCAGGCGGATAATCCTCCTTATTCACCCGCATGTAGGCGTTGAAAGTTACCCCATTTTTAACAAGAGTTTGCTGCAAAACCTCAATAACTTCGCGACCGCCCTCAGAATTTCCGACTGCAGTAACTTTTGATTTTGACGGGTCAATCTTGTACTCTGCAAGCATGTCATTACAAAATTCTACAGCCTGCTTACATTGTGCATTCGGACTGCCTAAAGACATTTTTGCATTCGCAGCCCAATCCTTGCCGTTTTTGACATCTGTTCCCAAAAATACAAAGGCATACTCTTCTCCGTTGGTATACAATACGCCCTTAAAATTAGTTCTATTATGATGTCTTAATTTTTTTAGCTTCCATCCCTCCGGTAACTCGGGATTAGGATTTCCTGTAAAATATTCACCTGAGACGTTATTCAGTTGAAGATAAACATTTGCTTTTGTGTGATCAATGTGATTTCCTTTCTGTTTTAAAGTATTCATTTAAAAAATTCCTTTCCGGAATTCTTTGTAAAATTTATGTCTGCCCAAAAGCAGAAAATGTAATGTGTGTGCTATTTTATTTAAAAATTTTCCGGCTGTCATGTATCAGATATATCGTAAACTCCGGAGGATAATATTTCTTTTTTGATTTATTATAAAAATCTGCGCCATTTATGTCATAAGATATTTCCTTTGGTTTTTTAAAATATCCGCTCTGAATGTTTATTTGGATAACTTCATAGTCCATACCGTCTAAAAACGGTTTCGGTGGATTGTTCTTTATTATTTCGGTTATATATTTATCCAGCTTCGGACTGGCTTTCTTGGCTCTATAACGACCTATTGGGTTGTATTTTGATATGTAATCTTCATAACTTTCTGTGCTGCTGTCTATAATCTCTAAATCTGATATGCTCCCGTCTTTATGAATTAAATACCGCAAATCTGTAAAAATAAAAGTTCGCCACGGAAATTTTCCTTGGGGTTCAAATGCCTGTGACAATCGTTCCGTATACTCGGCAAAATATTGCCGGTATGGAACATAAGTTTCTGGTCCGCCAGAAAAAAATTCAACTAAGTTTTCAGGCAATTTCTCCGCATAAGATATAGTTATGCTGCTATAAAAAATTATTAACATTAATAATATCTTTTTCATTTTAGTCTCCCTTAATTTTCCGGCTGTCATGTATCAGATATATCGTAAACGTTGGGTAAACAAAAATATTTTTTGATGGATCCTCACAACCCGCTGTATTTATCATATAAGATATTTCCTTTGGTTTTTTATAATATCCGCTCTGAATGTATATTCGGATAACTTCATAGTCCATACCATCTAAAAACGGTTTCGGTGGATTGTTCTTTATTATTTCGGTTACATATTTATCCAGCTTCGGACTGGCTTTCTTGGCTCTATAACGACCTATTGGGTTTAATTTTGATATGTAATCTTCATAACTTTCTGTGCTGCTGTCTATAATCTCTAAATCTGATATGCTCCCGTCTTTATGAATTAAATACCGCAAATCTGTAAAAATAAAAGTTCGCCACGGAAATTTTCCCTTGGGTTCAAATGCCTGTGACAATCGTTCCGTATACTCCGCAAAATATTGCCGGTACGGAACATAAGTTTCTGGTCCGCCATATTGAAATTTATCTATACTTCTCGGTAATTTCTCCGCATAAGATATAGTCATGCTGCTATAAAAAATTACTAACATTAATAATATCTTTTTCATTTCAATCTCCCATAATTTTCCGGCTGTCACGACAGAGGTATATAGTAAACTTTGGAAGAACAAAAATATTCTTTAATCTATCCTCAGTGCCTCCTGCATTTATCATATAATAAGTTTCTCGTTTCCTTGGATAAAAACACATCTGAACTTCTACACGTATAGATTCATAGTCCATACCGTCTAAAAATGGTTTTGGTGGATTATTCATAATCACTTCCATTGCATATTTATCCAGCTTCGGACTGGCTTTCTTGGCTCTATAACGACCT
Source organism: Candidatus Gastranaerophilales bacterium (assembly GCA_944323595.1). Lineage (GTDB taxonomy): Bacteria > Cyanobacteriota > Vampirovibrionia > Gastranaerophilales > Gastranaerophilaceae > CALUVN01. The sequence goes on from CALUTF010000001.1 coordinate 141,781, forward strand.
ATTGGGTTGTATTTTGATATGTAATCTTCATAACTTTCTGTGCTGCTATCTGTTATTTTCAAATCTGATATACTACCATTTTTATGAATTGAATAATTCACAGTTGTAAATACAAAAGTTCGCCATGGGAATTTACCTTTGGGTTCAAATGCCTGTGACAATCGGTCTGTGTACTCCGCAAAATATTGCCGGTATGGAACATAAGTTTCTGGTCCGCCAAAATCAAACTTGTCTATGTCTTCAGGTAATTTCTCCGCATAAGAAGCACCATTTGAAATCAAAAGCAGTACGGTTAATAGTATTAATAAATTTCTGAATTTCAGTAATCTTTTCCACATTATTACTATTAAACCACGCATTTCAAAAAACTGTCAAGTTAGAAGATCGGCTAAAAATTATTTCAAATAATCTTCAAAAGTCTTGATATTAACCTTATATCCGCAGCCTTCATGAAGTTTGCCGGGGTAAAAAATCTTTCTGGCAGGATAATTTCTGCACATACGCGGACGCCTGTTGTATACAGGGCATAACCCCTCTTCCGTCACAAGTTTACACGCAAAAATAAAATTGCCCTCTTCATCTTTGCCTTTTATATAAAATCTTCTGTATGCCGGAAACAAAAACTGCATTATCTTAAATTCTTTCTCTGTGTATGTGTCCACACTATACATATAATTACAGCATTTGCCGCATTTTTTGCATTCTCCAGTAATCTCATAGGATACCCGCTCCGGTACAAAATATGAAAGTATCTCGTTATATATTGAACTTACAAAATCTATAAATTTCCGCATATTATCCTTAATATATTTGCTTTATATTTTACCATGGTATAATATTTAGGTAAAATTCAGGTGAAAAGGATATGTAAATAATGGCGAGAAGCAGAAAATCATCTAACGGTAAAGCTTATAATTACAGCAAAAAAAATATACATCAGGACTCCGGCTCGTTTATGTCAGGTGCCAAATTTGTATTAATTTTTTCAGTTGCCGCCGTACTTGCAGGCGTCGCATCTTTCCAGCTGTACCTGTCCTCCCTGCCGCCTATTGAGAATTTAGAATCTTTTAAACCAAATATAGTTACAAAATTCTACTCACACGACGGTGAAATCATTAAAACATTCACTGCCTACACCTCTTCAAAAGTTGAATTAAAAGATGTACCGCAAAATTTTATAAATGCTCTAATTGCTACCGAAGATAAAAATTTCTATAAACATAACGGCTACGATTTAATGGGTCTTGCCCGTTCAACAGTACAAAATATCCTTGCAGGACACGTAGTTCAGGGTGCCAGCACTCTCACCCAGCAGCTTGCAAGAATGCTTTTCCTATCTAACGAAAAAACTATAGACAGAAAAATTAAAGAACTCGTTATAGCTTCAAGAATTGAAAAAACTATCTCAAAAGATAAAATTCTTGAAATGTATATCAATAACGTTTATCTCGGTTCAGGAGCTTACGGTGCAGAGGGCGCCGCTCAAATTTATTTCAACAAACACCTGAAAGATTGTACCCTGCCGGAACTCGCACTTATTGCAGGTCTGCCGCAGGCTCCGTCACTTTATTCGCCGTTCAACAGCGTAGATCTGGCAGTAAAAAGACGAAATCAAGTTTTAACCCGTATGTATAAAATGCGCTACATCACTAAAGATGAATTCAACAAAGCTAAAGACGCAAAAGTTACACTTAGTCCTATGCCGCAGCTTTATACTACAAACAAAGCACCGTACTTCTGTGATTACGTGCTGAAAGAACTTGAAAAACTCGGATTTACCGAAACAGAAATTTCTCAGGGCGGCTACAAAGTTATCACAACTCTTGATTACAAAACACAAATTGCAGCCAACGAAGCCGTAATAAGAAACCTCAAAAGCTGGGGAATGACCGGTAAAAATCATCAGGCAGCCGTATTTACATATAACACTATTGACGGAAGAATTCTTGCCTATGTCGGCGGAAAAGATTACACCCAGAGCCAGTATGACCGTGTAACTCAGGCTCTCAGACCTCCGGGTTCTTCTTTCAAACCGTTCGTATACGCCGCCGCAATTGAAAAAGGATTGGATCCTAACACTATGGTTGATGATCTTCCCGTCAAAATCGGCGACTGGGCTCCGAGAAACTACGGTAACAAATACAGGGGACCAATCCCTGTTTATACAGCATTAATGGTTTCTTCAAACGTTGCCGCCGCAAGAATTATCAGAGAAATCGGCATCCGCTCGGTAATCCAGATGGCAAGAGTTCTCGGCATAGAAACTCCGCTTGAATACGATTACACAATCGCTCTCGGCTCAAATGCCGTTAAACTCTTTGAATTTACACGCGCCTACGGGGCTTTTTCAAACGGCGGATATGTTGTCCAGCCTTACGCAATAGAAAAAATAGAAACAGCACGCGGCAAAGTAATCTACCGTGCACCGAAAACAAAAATCAGCCACCAGTTAAATGTCAGAACGGCCGCAATTATGACGGCAATTATGCGAACAGTAATTACAAACGGTACTGGTATGGCAGCAAATATAGGCAAACCTGCCGCCGGTAAAACAGGTACAACAGATGATTATAAAGATGCATACTTCGTCGGTTATACCCCTAACATCGTTACGGGCGTATGGGTAGGAAACGACGATAATACCAAAATGGGCAACCTCACAGGCGGTACAGTTCCTGCAATTATATGGAGAGATGTTATGAGAGTTGCAACAGAACCTTACGGCAAACTTGATTTCAGCTATCCTAAAGTAGAACTTAAACCGTTCCACCTTAATCCTGCAAATATAAAAGTTCTTGACCCTAAAGCCTACAACGAAGAAAAGGAAAAAGAAGAAGCAGAAAAATTGAAAGAAGAACAGGAACAGGCTGAAAACCCGATGCCTGTACAAAACCTTACCCCTGCAGATATTATCAGAAACTTTAAACGACAAAATCCGCAGATGAATATGAACATGAATATGCCGCAGCAACAACAGCAGCCGGCACAAACAACACAGGTTCCTGTACAACAGGCGCCGGCTAAACCCGTAATACCGGCACCAACCCCGAGTCCTGCGCCAATACCGGCAGGAGGAATGAACTAAGTATGGAAAACTTTGCAGTTCATATCGGTGTTGATGAATCCGGCAAGGGCGATTTTTTTGGTCCGCTTGTAATTGCAGGTGTTCTTGTTAACGAAAAATCCGCCAAACTCTTTACAGAACTAGGGATTAAAGACAGTAAAAAAATTTCCGATAAAAAAATTCTTGAACTTGAAAAACATATTAAAGCAAATGCCGTTCATTCCGTTGTGGCAATTTCAAACAGCAGATATAATGAACTTTACGCAAATATTAAAAATCTGAACAGACTCCTCGCCTGGGGACATGCCAGAGTCATTGAAAACATTGCAGAAAAGCACGAATGCGAATACGCTCTCTCTGACCAATTTGGAGATGAAAATCTTATTAAATCCGCACTTATGAAAAACGGCAGAAACATAAGATTAGAACAAATGGTACGCGCCGAGAGCGATGTAGCTGTCGCTGCAGCCTCCGTCCTTGCACGTGCAGCCTTTGTCCAGAAAATGAAAATAATGGCTGACACCTACGGAATTATATTCCCAAAAGGCTGCGCACCCCAGGTTAAAATCGCGGCGAAAGAATTTATTGAAAAATATGGCAAAAGCCGTCTGAATGAAGTCTGTAAAACTCATTTTAAAACCTTTAATGAAGTATAATAGACAGGTGGTTTAACCTGAACTACATCTGATAATCCACATCCGAAAGCGATATCAGAATGTTACGTATTTTTAGAAGAGTTTTTGTAAACGTCACCTGTTCGGATTCTGTTATAAATTTCGCTAAAATACTTACCATCCGGTCTTTACCAAGCATTATGTCCTGATAAACCCGATTCCCGTTTTTAGTAAGTTCGTAATGAAATGTCTGCCTGTCAGGAGTAGTATTTTTTACTTCTTTTATGTAATTTTTCTTTTGCATGTGAGCCACAATTTTCTCAACAGATGCCCTGTCCTTCATTAAAGTTTTGGCAAGTTTGTTTGTATCAATGTTAGGATAACAAACTATCGTATCAAGAACAATGTACTCCTCTAATGTAATATTATTTTTGACCTCCTGATTAAAGTAAGCCTCCGTTATACTGCGGAAACTCTTTGCAACAATATCCATCTGAAATGTCAAACTGTTAATAATGTGTGTGTTTTCCATAGGTAGCCTCGCGTTTATAAATTGTAAAAACTATAGTCGTATATTTTTCTACCCATAGAATTTAATACTATTTTTTTAAAAGTCAACAAAATTTAAAAATTAAGTTTATATTTGTTAAGAATTGTCGCTTTAAATTTATCCAGAAGCCTTATAAACTCACCAATTTCATCGTATGAAAATTCATTAAGAATATTCGTACCAAGCTGACGAAAAGCCTCATTTGTTTCATCATAAAGTTTTTGACCTTTTTTAGTAATAAATGTATTCTTAATCATCATATTTTGCGAAGTATTTATAGTACGCTTAATATAGCCTTTCTGCTCCATCTCATTTAATATTTTACCTATATGCGCTTTTCCCTTATATAACAATTTGGCAATATCGCTTTGCGAAAGATTAGGCTGCGCGCATATATGACTCAAAATCATAAATTCATCAATTTCAAGTATACAAACCTTTTCAACGTAATTTTTATAAAAATTCCTTGCCATTAATTCCGAAATTCTGGCGGTTTCACCTAATTTATACGGTAAACTTTCTATATACGGAACATTCTTTGTCTTATCATATGTCATCATCATTCACCCCAATTCCGTTATCATACCATCCTGCATGGAACATTACAATAGTAGTAGAAATTTCTACAGGTAAATTTTTCTTCATATTTATAGAAAATTATTAAAGTTTTAAAAGAAAAAATCCGATACAAAGTATGTATTTAGTTTTTAAGAGAGAGAACGAAAACTAACAACCAAAGAAAGGACGGATGTATGACAGAACCAATTTCAGCCGTAAATGCCGGCAGTTCATCAGTCAGTGAAATTGTAGTGAAAAAGTCAACGTTAAGTGACAGCACCAAAGCACAATTAGAAGCGTTAGGGATAGCTGCTACAGACGGAATGACCGAATCAGAAGCACAGGCAAAAATTGCCGCCGCCAAACAGGAACAAAATGCACAAAATCAAGGCGGTGAACAGCAAGGAAATTCAACTGAAAGCGAATTACTTGCCGAAGCCAAAACTCTGGCGGCATCAGTTGGTGTAACAGTCTCAAGTGATGAAGATTTAACTTCAATTTTAGATGACATAGGCGCTGAACTGGAAGTAATGTTAGAAGAAGCAGGAAACAACCCGTCTGTTTTATCAACATTATCTTCATACCTTTCAGATTTGACAAGCCTTGATGAACGTTATGATACACTTCAAACGACCTTGTCAGAAATGTATGCGGCAATGGATATGCAAGCGACAAACAATAAAATTGCCTTAGGTTTGTCATAAATATCCTTACAGCATCCAACCTTAAAAAAGCATCTTTAATTTTATATTAAAGGTGCTTTTTCTAATCAATATGTGACGGTAATCCGCCGATTGAGGCATTGTTATCAATTTCTATAACATGACGGATTATTGTATGAGCCATAAGAAGCATATAAGGATTAATCTCATTTGTATTAGACATATTAATCTTAGCCTGAGCATTCTTATCTTCAGGCTGCTGCGGTTCCGAATGTTTTGTTTCAAATGAGATAACGGACTGCATTGAATAATGCTGCTGCTCTTTTTCTATCCTGAGCATAAGTTCATCTTTGGGGAATTTGTCAGAACATTCAATTGCCGTGTGTACGGAATTTGATGTTTCCAAAATCAAAGTAGCGACAACGACACCGTAATTTTTTGTTGTAATTGTAATAACAAGGATACTGTCACTAGGGTCATCAGATTCAGAGGCTTCTATTTCCAAATCAAAACCAACGCCCTCCTGCAGCGGAAGCCACGGAAGATATAAAAGCATAAGGGTTTTAAGAGTTTGTGTCGGATTATTTTGACCTGCGGCAGCAATACTTGCGTTGATAAGTTTTGCAGTATCTTTCATCTGCGAAAGGTCTGTAACTCCTGACTGTGAAGCCGCCGCCATTGCTGCAATAAGCTTTGTAATGGCATCTTTACCGTTTGTCTGCAAAAGCATTGCTATTTCATTAAGATTAATCATTGCAGTAGTGGAAATCGGAAGATTTTTAAGCATAGCCTGCATATTCTGCGACATTTGCTGCTGGAGAGTTGCCTGCATCTGCGTGGTACTAAGCCCCTGTAGCTGGGCAAGAATTTGTGCCTGCATCTGGGACAAAATATTGCGCTGCGCATTAACATGATTTAGAAATCTCTGGTTAAACTGTGCCTGCGTCATATTTTTCTGCAGAATATACAAAAGCTCATTCATATTTCTCGGAAGTTTCAGCAAATCTTTAACATAAAGTGACTGATCCATACTTTTCAGAGTATTCATCTGCATAGAATTCAAGCTTGTAGAATACATCGGCTCCATATTGCTCTGAAAATTCGCATTACCGGCTTGCCCCGGCGCACCTGATGATGGCGCGTTTTTATTAACCGCGCCGCCGGATTGCAGTTTATGGATGTATTTGGGTAACATACGCCCGAGATTATAATTTTCCATCTAAAGCCTTAGGTTGTTTTATTATACTTATAATTATTTTAACGGATTTTTCAACCTATGTCTACAAAAATTCAGGTGAAAAAGAAGTAAAATATTAATTTTTGTAACATTTTTACACAGCATAAATACGACATATTCTAAAGTTTGCGGGCAACAAGCTGGGCATCAACCTCCGACATAGTTGAAGTAACCGACGAACTAGCCATCACAAAAGCAGAAGTAAAATACAATCAGGACAAGTCGGTTGGGCATACTTGCCCAACAATACTAAATCCCAGTAATGTAGGTCGGATTTATTAATCCGACAAAAAATCTTCTTTCATGTTCATTTCTTTCTCTTTTATTGCGAGTAAAAGAGAAAGAAACAGCACATGAGAAAGAGAAAAACGCGTCTAAATGAAACGAGTAGTCAGAAACTACGTTTCCGAACCTTCCTCCAGCAAACGAAGTGTTTGCATCAATACTACTCCTCAACCTCGGAGCAGTCGCCTGCAATAGATGTTCAAGGAGTTTTAAATATCTTTGAAATGCCGGCTTTTGGAAAAACCGTTCTTCCCCTCTCCTTGTTAAGGAGAGGGGGTAGGGGTGAGGTGCAAACATAAGTTTGCATCAACAGGACTCTTCAACATTAGAAATGTCGCCTGTAAAAGATATTCAATAGTTTTTAAACATCTTTTACCAGTCGGCTTTTGCAAGAAACCGTACTCCGTTGTGTTTTATAAAAAATGTCGCACACAATAGAGTACCGGCGGGTTAAAAGGCAACCTTTTAACCCGCCCTGCATGTCTTTCTTTTTTGTAGTACAATATTATTGTTATAATTAGTACATTTAAACAAAAAGGAAGAGATTATGAAAAAACTTTCACCATTACAAATCGAAAGATTAAAGTATCAGCCAAAACTTCCGTCCTGTCTTGCAAAAGGCATCAATTCACTCGAATTGATTGAAGGCGCTCCGACTCAATCAGTCAGAGATCAGGCTCAAATCCATGAATTATTCAAAAATACATACGGAAAACCGGTTGTAACTTTTAAAAATAGCGCTAAAACAAACGCATCATCCGTAAAAAATGTCGGTGTAATTCTTTCCGGCGGTCAGGCTCCCGGCGGCCACAATGTTATCGCAGGTTTGTATGACGCACTTAAACAAGCTAATTCCGCTAACAGATTATACGGATTTTTAGGCGGACCTTCTGGTATTATTGACGGTAAATATATTGAATTCACCGATGAATTTATGGATGAATACAGAAATACTGGTGGTTTTGACATTATCGGTTCCGGTAGAACAAAACTTGAAACAGAAGAACAATTCAAAAAATCACTTGATGTTTGTAAAAAATTAAACATCACAGCAGTTGTAATAATCGGCGGTGATGATTCCAATACAAACGCCGCACTTCTGGCAGAATGGTTTGTTAAAAATAATGCAGGTATTCAGGTTATCGGCTGCCCGAAAACTATTGACGGTGACTTGAAAAACGAACAAATCGAAATCTCTTTCGGTTTTGATACAGCTACAAAAACTTATGCAGAATTAATCGGAAATATCCAACGTGATGCAAATTCTGCTAAAAAATACTGGCACTTCATTAAAATTATGGGAAGAAGTGCTTCTCACGTAGCTCTGGAAGCTGCTTTACAAACACAACCTAACATCACTTTGATTTCAGAAGAAGTTGAACAAAAGAAAATGTCTCTTGAATCTATAGTTAACTACATGACAGACATTATTGTAAAACGTTCAAATATGGGAAAGAATTTCGGTATTGCAGTTATTCCTGAAGGTTTAATCGAATTTATACCTGAAATGAAATCTATGATTGCAAACCTTAACGATATTATGGCAAGTCTGGAAACAGATCCTAATTTTGTTAATGCTACTACAATCAGAGAAAAATTCGATATCGTTGAAAATAGACTTGAACCTGCAAATGCAAAAGTTTACAACTCACTCCCTGCATTAATTAAAGGTCAGTTGCTTGCAGACCGTGACCCGCACGGTAACGTTCAGGTTTCTAAAATTGAAACAGAAAAATTGTTAATCGAAATGATTGAAACAAAACTTGATGAAATTAAATCTCAAGGCGAATATATCGGTAAATTTTCACCGCAGTCACACTTCTTCGGTTATGAAGGCAGATGTGCATTCCCGTCAAACTTTGACGCTGATTACTGCTACTCTTTAGGCTTTAATGCATTTGCATTAATCAATTTCGGTTTGACAGGATATCTTTCATCAGTAAGAAATCTCACATCTCCTGCTTCAGAATGGCTTGCAGGCGGTGTTCCTCTTACTATGATGATGAATATGGAAAAACGCCACGGAGAAATGAAACCTGTTATACAAAAAGCTCTTGTTGAGTTAAATGGTCCTGTATTCAAACAGTTGGAACAAAACAGAGAAGACTGGGCTATGAATGACAGATATCTGTTCCCTGGTGCAATCCAATACTTTGGACCATCTTCAGTTTGCGATATTACAACTTGCACATTGCAATTGGAAAGAGCAAAATCTTTAGCTTCTGTATAAGAAAGATAAAGAAAATTTATAAAAACCGCTTTCGCATTGCGAGGCGGTTTTTGTATAAATAAAAACTTAGAATAAGTTCATAATATTACGCATGTGCTTATCCATAAGTTCCATAACAACACTGTATTCACCCATAACATTCTTGTTATCATGGAACTCACGAAACTGTATTGAATCATGAAGTATACTATGCATTGAATGAATAATTATCATTTCTTCGTTTATAACTTCCAACATATTTTCTTCCGGTGTATCCATAGTTTTAATACCTCCTGTTTTATTATAATACAAAAAACAGGAAATATTATTAATAAATTAAGTTATGTTATGTAAACTTTTTATAACCGGGAATTAGCTGTCAAACGGCTTTTTCTCCTGTTGTTGGAAGACATCACGCCTTAGTTTATAGTCATTACACATTTTAATAAATGTCTTTTCCTCAGGCGTTCTTTTTCTAAAAAGGTCTAAAAACCAAACTTTAGCAACTTTAAGATTAATTTTGGAAAACAAAGGCACCTTAACATTCATTTTAGGAATTTTGGTGACCTCATCAAAATTATCTACGGCAAGTTTTGCATACTCAACAGAGGCTTTTTTAAAGCCTTTGTAGTCCCCTGTCAAAACAGAAAAAACTTTATCCTGATATAAGGAAGTTAATTTCTGTCTTACTGACGGCACAGCCGGCACTGATGGTATTGACGGTATCTTCATAATATTACATCCTCTAATCCTGGATGTTAATAATACCACCCGTCATAAATAAAGTCAATCAGATTAGAAATTTTCCGTTTTCATAGATTAAAACATCGTCAGCGTAAATTTTTCCGCCCTGCTTCATATTTTTAATCATATCCCAGTGAAGTCCTGAAACATTTTTTCCGCCGGTTTCAGGATAAGAAGCGCCTGCAGCCATGTGAATTGAACCGCCGATTTTTTCATCAAAAAGGATGCTTCCGGTAATTTCCTGAATTTCATCATTTGTACCGATAGCAATTTCACCGATAAAACGTGAACCCTCATCCATATCAAGCATAGCATTCAAAAAAGCCTGACCGGTTTCAGCTTCAGCTTTCACGATTTTTCCGTTTTCAATCCACAAATGAACGCCTGTTGCAGAATTACCGCGGTAATTTTGCGGAAAATCAAAATAGATTTCACCGTTTACAGCATCTTCCACAGGGGATGTAAACACTTCGCCGTCAGGGTAGTTATTCAAACCGGAACAGCTAATCCATTTCCGCCCCTCAACTCCGAATGTAATATCCGTTCTGTCACCGGTTATGCGGATTTTTTTAACATTGTTCAGATAATTTGCCCAGTTTGTTTGTTTTTCATCCAGTTCTTTTAATTTTGCGACAGGATCCTCCAAATCTAAATAGCAGGATTTAAACAGGAATTCCGAATATTCATCAATAGACATCTTCGCTTCCTGAGCAAGTGCATGGGTTGGTACATCTGCAATAACCCAGCTGGCATCACCGTCAGCAGAACGTTTCATCAGAATTTCAGAGAGTTGTTTTGTTGCCTTGCCGCGGCGTGCAAGCTTTTTCAAATCCGCACGCGCCATATTTTTGGTATTCAAAGGCGCACCGATTGAAATAAACTTATCAACCGTTTCGTACTCAAGTTTAGTAACAGGATCAACATAATCTAACTGTTCATCGGAGGCAAGTTTGATAAATAAATCAGACATATCTTCAATAGAGGTTCTCACAATGGCATGAGCACCTTTTTCAATAACTCTTTTGTAAACGGCTTTTACAAGCTCTCTGGCATAAGCGCTTGTTGCACGAATTTGAACCAGATCACCTTTTTGAACCTTTGTAGAATAATCTACAAGAACTTCAGCGTATTTATCCCAGACTGTCTTATTCATCATCGCTGCCCTCTAAAGACTGATAGCCGCTTTTATGTGATTTCAAAAGCACACCGCGTTTAGAGGTTTTGATAAAATCAATCATTTTTTCAATATATTCATTCATAGGGATTTCCGCTTTAATTTTTTCGATAGCCTGAGTGGTATTATAATCCTCTGAAATCAAAAGTTTAAAAGCATCATTAACCGCAGTTCTGATTTCTTGCGGAACTCCGCGGCGTTTCATCGCAATAACATTTAATCCGCGCGGAACAGGAGGTCTGCCCTCCCCTTTAGAATACGGAAGAATATCCTGACGTGAAGCAGAAAAACCGCTGATTATTGCCATATCACCTATTCTTATATTCTGATGGAATACACTCATTCCGCCGACAAATGCGCCGAATCCGACATGTACATGTCCTCCGAGTGTAACAAGATTTGCCAGAATAACCTGATCAGCAAGTACACAGTTATGAGCAACGTGAGAGCCAACCATCAACAAACATTTATTACCAATTCTAGTAGTAAAATCACCGCATGCAGCACCTCTATGAACAGTAACATTTTCTTTAATGATAGTATCGTCACCTATAACAACCTTTGTTTCTTCACCCTTATAGCCTAAATCCTGCGGCTCTGAACCAATTGTTGCAAACGGAGAAATAGTACATCTTTCACCGATTTCGGCAAATTCAATGTGAGCATTTGAAATAACACGGGTTTTGCTGCCGATTTTAACATTCTCACCTATAACAACGTAAGGTCCGATAATTGCATCATCCGCAATCTGTGCTGACGGGTGGATAATGGCTGTTTTGTCTATCATAATTAGCTCTCCTATATAAAATAACCGATGTTTCAATTATAGTACAAATTTCAGCCATACTCAATAACTTTATATTATTTTAATAAGGTATAGAAGATGACTCACTCCCGTTCCTGTCACAAAATGTAAATTAATACCATCTGTATTAGCAAATTTCTTGTATGTTTTGTTTTATATAAAACAAGTGTGTGATAAGCCAAAAGGATTTTGTGCAGTGAAAATTTACCCCTCAATACAATTTTTAAATATACAACAGCAAAAAGAACAACCTCAAACCCGAAGAAATTCAAATCATAAAGCAGATTACGCAACAGCAAATACTCTTCTGCCTCAATTTAACGACTACCTGCTTGCATTTACAGCACGCGTAGATAAAGGCTTAGAAAGATTTTACGACACAAATAAAGACAAAATGCCTCAAACAGTCAGAACTTATGTAGAAAATCTTGAAGATAAATCTAAGATTACCCCTCTGGAAGCACAAAAAAATGCCTATGAACTTCTTGAAATTTCACAGACAATTGAAGATATAAAAAGCGCATATCCGGATGAACCTCTTTTTGCCGATTTGATTAACCCTAATCAGTCAAAGGCAAAACGCGGACTTTTAAATTCTGTCAAAGAAAACGAAGAACTTCTTGCCCTCGGCAATCAGGGCGTCTTGAAAGATAAATCTAATCTTACTGTTTATCTTGTCAAAAAAATTTTTCTGGAAGACAAGACCATAGAAGAAATCAATCAGGATTTAGAAAAAGATTTGGATGAAGACTTTAAAGCGGATTTTAAATTCAAAAACCCTGATTCCCCTTATGTATACGGCTCAACACTTGCATCTCTGGGGATTAAAACTCCTAACGCAGAATACCGCCAGTCATTGCGTTACACAAGGGATGGATATTCCGATGCCGTAGGCGATAAAATTTCAGAAAGCCAGCGCGCATTCTGGGATTCCCTGTCACTGGAAGAAAGAACCGTCCGCAATAAAAAATCCGTAGAACAATTTGAAAACTGGTGGAATTCAATGACAAGAAATCAAATTCTTGAAATGATAGCAGAGCAGACCACAGAACTTGAAATGCTAAAAGCATTCAAAAAATTCCGCAGAGATACTGAAAAAACTACAAGTACATCCGAACAAAAAAATAAAGTTGATGGAGAAGAAAATACAGAAAAACCGAGAAAACATAACCGTATAGGCTCTAATAAACTTAAACAGGACGAATTATTTATAAAATGGGCATCAAATAATCTTAAAATATATATGGCAAATCTAACGGAAGCCGAAAAAGATTCTCTTCACATAAAACGAATGCAACGTCTCTCATCCCGCTGGGCAAAAATGACGCCTGCAGAAAGAACAGATTACATCTCAAAAATGAAATCAGGCTCCGAACCTCTCCGCTACACAATGATAGATGCGTGGAATCATAGTTCTGATTTAATAAAAGACCTGTCACTACATTTAAAACAAAATCAAATATACAAACCCGCAGACTTGTTATATTCATCAACAGAATTCAGCGAGTTCCAATCACGTGTGATGACCGAATTCTGGGAAAACCATCCTGACCATGCAGAAAAACTCGGTGCCAATATTATCAAATCCCAACAAAAAATTCAAAGCGCAATCCAGAATGGAACCTTTGAAGAGCTGAAAAAACAGATTATGCGTGACAAAAATCAGCGCATAAAAGAAATGGAAAAATTCAAACAATCCATCACTGTTGATAAAAATGCAGCACAGACAGAAGAAATACCCGAATATTTCAAAGAATTTAAAAACGCATATTACCACGCAGTCGGTGCGCAATTGAAAAATCTTCCACAAAAATACGTTACAGACTACTTCCGCGCCATCCAAAACGGCTATACACAGGCAGAACTTGAAGCGTGGACAAGAAATCTTAACGGTGAACCACAGCAGGCAGGTGACAGAGAATTACTGGAACACATAAGAACGTCAGAACCCGAAGACGGGCAGAAGATTAACCGTGCACTTGAAGCTGCAGGCGCAGATACGCTTTATGCCTGCACTCGCAATCCGGAGGTATACCTGTTCTCTCATTCAGACGTAAAAGTTGCACTCCAACAAATTGCAAGAGGTGAACCTGTCATAAAAATCGGCTCTCATAAACTTGACCGCATGTTTGAAATGCCGCTTATTAAAAACCGTATTGACTCAACTCGGATTAATATGCTGTACAGTCAGTATATGGAATCTCTTGACAACAAATCTCTTGATAACATTATTGATACTTTCTTCGTTGTCAGAGATGACAATCTTGATACCAAAATAGAACTTTCAAAGTATCTTAATACATACGGCAAATCTCTCAACATCATATTCTCTGATAAAAGTGCCTACTCTAAAGAAATAAAAGCATCAATGTATGAAAAACTTATGACCAATATGCCGTCTAAGTTATACAACGATGTGTACAGCGTGTTCTCCAATACAGAAGATCCTTTCAAAAGAGAAGAAGAAATTAAACACGTAAAATATGCATTCTCTAAAAGATATGACTTTGTACCCGCCTTATATATGAATGATTATATGAATGAATTAGGAAAAAAATTCCGTTCCCCAAAAGAATCAATATCCACTGATGAATTCATAAAGCTTTGCTGCCAGAAACGCAAAGACCCGAAAGCCAGAGGAAAAATTGCAATATTGCAGAAAAACGAATTTTCAATGTCAAACAGAATGAGAACACTCGCAATGGAAGAAGCACTGGCTGATGCTTTATATGAGGCAACAGGAAATATTGATGTATACACACTTTCATTTGAAGAACTCTGTGAGAATATAGAACTTTTTAATCTTGTGAAGAAGTTCCCGTCAGAAAAAAGAACTTTCATTTCACAAACCACAGGGAAAGAAATGGAATTAACAGCCGGTAAAAAAATTAATTTGAATAATCTTCAAAAAAACTACCTTGAATATATAAACGAAATAGTAGACTGGATAAATGAAGATGTAAAAGCATCAGGTTACGGCAAAGCAGAAGACCTGCTCTACATCCTGAATCCTGATGAAAATATGCCGGAAAAAGATGCAGCCGTAATGGAAAGAATAAAATTATACGGACTTAATCTTCAATAAAAAAACTATGAAAATAACTGACAATAACCAGACAACATTCGGCGCAATACACATTGCAAACGCCAGAAACATAACTAAAAACATCCAAACTGACCTGCAAATATATAAAATAACAAAATCTGACAGGGAATTTTTAGATGAACTCCGTTCCACAATTAAAATGGAAGAACTCATGCCAAATATTCCGCAATATAAACTGGATGTCTGGCAAGAACTATTCAATATTGCGACATATGGCGTTCTGGATACAAATAAAACAGGGTTAATGATAACCAATAATAAAAAGCCCTGCGGGTTAATGGCATTTTCGCCGTCACATCTTGATATAATATGCACATGGCCGGTTGAAACAGGGAAAAAAGTACCTTATGCAGGGACAGTATTAATGAAAACCATGTTTGAAGAATTTTTGAAAGGAAAAAATAACTTTCTGGAGCTGAACGCAGTAACAAACGGACCATTCTGCAATGTTGCTAAATTTATGCGGCTCGGCTTCTGGCAGCGTGGCGGCGAAAACTATATTACAGCCATGCGGACATCCAGAGCAAAAATTATAGAAACACTAAAACATCTTAACGAAAAAATTACAACAAGAGAAATAGAGTCGGAAACTGTAAACCTGTTTAACCTATAAAACCACCACAATCACTTAATAAACAAAAATCAGAAAGAGTAATTATTTTCGGAACACGCTTCCGCCCTCTCACGCTATTGTCCTCAAATAATTGCGCTTTCTGGGTTTAGAAGCTGCCGAACAAAACCTGACTAAATGTCTGGTTTTGTGAGAGGGGGTGGTTTCCTCTTTTTAACATTAAAAAAGACCTTAAATTGAATTATCAATCTAA
>CALUTF010000002.1 GCA_944323595.1 Candidatus Gastranaerophilales bacterium
TGTGAAAAAAGTTTGATTAGGGGAGAGCTTTTGAAAAGGATAATATTTTTAATTAAATTTGTTTTTATATTTGCATTAAGCACATTGAGTGTTTCGGCATCAGATAATTTATTGAATGCCGTCACACTAGAGGGAGCAGATGACGGTTATAATATAACGCTGAAAACTGATTCGGTTGCCAGAGTAAAAAAAGTTACCGAGTCTCAGGATAAAGTTACTCTTGTGCTGTCGGGTATTTCGTCTGCTCCTGAAGTTAATGTATTTTATAAAAATACTCCGGCCGCAAGCAGTTTAATAGTGGAAAATACAGGCAGAAACGATGTTAAAATCCATATTAAAGCAGACAATATTATAAAATCAAACATTATTTTTGATATACCTGCTTCTGCACCTGTTTTTGTGACGGATTCGGAACAGAATGAGAATGTAGCTTTCAACATATTTGCTGCTGGACTTATTGTTGCACTTGCGGTGCTTGTAAAATCTGTTGCATCTGAAAAACAGGCTGACAAAGCGCTTATTGAACGCAGTCTTAAAGAAAGAGAACTTGAGCTTTACAGAGCATATTCAAGAGACAGAAGTGTGCCTGTCAACCTTTACGGAAATAAGGATTACGGGACAAATATCATGGGTCGACACAGAACAATACGCAGCATGCAGTCGCTTGCTCGTAAATAGGGATTGAGAATGGCTATCAGAGTTTTATTAATACTATTATCTTTATTTATACTGACAAATATAGTCATAATTGCAGTGAGTGCAATTACAGGTGTGAATTTATACAGGAAGCACGGCTCTGCTATATGGAAAGGTTATCTTGTATTTATACTTTTAATTGTAGTGTTATACACTCTGTTAGCGCTTTGGGGATTAGAATAAGGAGGATTTATGGATAGAAAATCATTAGCGACACCAATGTTAGTAGTTATATTGTTAATCTTGTTTATAATACTGTGCAATCCGATTGCTATGGTCGGTGTCGGAGAAAGAGGTGTTAAAGTTACTCTCGGGATGGTTTCTCCTACGAGTTATACAGAGGGCATTCACCTGATTACACCGTTCATTTCAAAGATTAAGACTATGGATGTTAAAACCCAAAAAGTTTATATTCAGACTCCTGTTTACACAAAAGATATTCAACAGGCAAATATTTCTTATGTAATTAACTTTAATTTACAGCCTGAAAATGTCCATAAAATGTATAGAGAAGTTGGTATGGCTTATAAAGACACTGTTTTGATGCCGGTTGTCGAGGGTACAATAAAAGATGTCATTGGTAAATGGAATGCACAGGACTTGGTTGCAAACCGTGAAATTGCTACCCGTGAAATTTTAGATAAACTGGTAAAACAACTTGCTCCTAGATATATCAATGTAACAGGGTTCCAGATGACGGAAATTAAATACTCAGATGTATTTGAACGAGCAATTGAAAGTAAAGTTACTGCTGAGCAGGAAGCTTTAAAAGCTAAAAACAAAACTGTTCAAATACAGGAAGAAGCAAGACAAAAAGTTATATCTGCAGAGGCTGAAGCACGTTCTATGGCTATAAGAGCTAATGCATTAACACAGAATAAAGCTCTGGTTCAATATGAAGCAGTCCAAAAATGGGATGGTAAAATGCCTCAATATATGCTTGGCGGTTCAATGCCGTTCATTAATATCAAATAATTACTTGACTCAAACATTAATATAGCGATTGAATATCCGCTCAATTATTGGGCGGATTTTATTATTTTAAACTGAATATTAAATTTCATTGGCAATGATATCAATAATTTTTTTTGCAGCAGTACCGTCGCCATAAGGATTCTGTGCTTTTAATCTGGTTTCAGCTTTTGTATTATCAAGAATTGCTTCAGATTCGGATATGATTTTTTCATAATCCGCGCCTACAAGTTTTGAAACGCCTGCATCAATCCCTTCCTGACGCTCTGTTTCATATCTCATAACCAGCGTAGGGCACCCGAAAGATGGTGCTTCTTCCTGTATGCCGCCTGAATCTGTCAGAATAAGTTTTGCATTTTTCATGAGATAGACTAAGTTCGGATAATCCAGCGGTTTGAATAATTTTATATTAGTATATTTTTCAAGCCTGAAATGAATTTTATCCTTTACATTAGGATTCGGGTGAACAGGGATAACAAAAGTGTGATTGGCATATTTAGCGGCAAGATGTTCTATGGCATCAAGTATTCTGTCTATCCTTTCGCCGTGGTTTTCGCGTCTGTGAGCAGTTATTAAAACAAGTTTATCGTCAATTTTGACTCCGTTATCCTCAAAATATTTTCCTGCATCTTCAATGGTTTCTTGTGACAGGCAGAATAGTGCATCAATTACGGTATTCCCAACTACGTGAATGGTCTTGTCGGAAATATTTTCCAGCAATAGAGCCTGTCTGTTCTTTTCTGTAGGTGCAAAGTTGAGTGCAGTAACTCTTGAAGCCATCTGGCGCATAACTTCTTCCGGAAACGGTTCGTATATATCATAAGAACGCAGACCGGCTTCAACATGGCAGACAGGAATTTTATTATAAAAACTGGTCAGGGCACCGCAAAGAACAGTCATTGTATCTCCTTGCACTATGGTTGCATCAATTTTGTTATTTTTATAAACCCCATCAAGGGCGCTTAAAATCCGTACCTGAACTTCTGCCAGTGATTGATTTGGACGCATGCAGTCAAGGTTAATATCAGCTTTCAAACCGAAATATGCAAGCGTTTGATTTGAAAGTTCTTTTTGCTGCTCGGTATTACAGATAATAACATTGAACTTATCCGGATATTTACGTGCCTCCAAAATAACCGGTGCCAGTTTGATAACCTCAGGTCTTGTTCCAAAAACAACTAATAAATTCTTCCTGTCCATAGCAATTAGTCTATTATAAAAAATATCCTCATGCAATAAATATTGAATATTATCTATTACGGTAATTTAAATATCCCGTGTACAGATATAATTTATACTATGGAGGGTAAATTATGATTGAGTTATATATTTCTGAAACATGTCCATACTGCAGTAAAGTGATGGACTATTTTGATGAAAATGATATTGAGTACATAAAACATGATGTTTCAGAGCCGCGTAATATAAAACTATTACTTGAAAAAGGCGGAAAATCTCAGGTTCCGTTTATGGTTGACGCAGAACATGATATGTCCCTGTATGAATCGGATGATATCATTGATTACGTTAAGAGATTGAACAGATAAACAGGATTAGAAAAATGTATTATAACTATTACCGACCATCAGAATCAGAATTTAATGACTGCACTTCAAAGGGTGCATGTTCAATACCGCCATCTGTTTCGGCATTCAGAGAAGTTATTATTATGCTTCTCAGACAGCTTGCATATTATATAGTCAAAGTTAACAATATTGGAGTCGAATGTGATGAGTTAAAACTTCAACTCGTCCATTCGCTCGCTGGTATATTCACTAATGCCGAATATAGTGATGAAGAAGTCTATACAAGTATTTTGACAAATTACAATAATCTTATTCAAACAAAAGAATTTTACACTCAGCTTTGCAAAGATAAAAATATAACTCCGCGAGATCTGAGAAGCGAAGTAAAAATATCATCTGATATGAATCTTTCCAAACTCATGTCTCTCGGGGAAAAAATATACAAAGAGAGGAATAAAAAAATAAGCGCTAATCATAAACAGCTTTTTGAAATTCTCTTGCTTGTTACTCAAAGTCTTTCCGGTAATATTATTTCGCTGGAAGATTACACCGATGTTGATATGAAATTTCTTGATAAGGCTGTTGAAGCCCTTGATATATTGAATTATCCGCGTACATCAATACTTAAAATTAAAAAATATATTTCTGATATAGTTTCACTAAATTTTGAGCTTGTATCAAAACTTGGCGCAGAAATTTATGATAAATTCGGCGAGATAAGGAAAGTTTCTGTATCTATGTCCTCTCGACCGGGGAAATCTATTCTTGTTTCAGGTTCAAACTTAAACGATTTAAACAACCTTTTACACCGGCTTGATGGTGAGGATATAGATGTGTACACGCACTCTGATTTACTTATAGCACATGCACTGGAAAAATTAAGTAAATACAAAAATCTGTATGCTCATTATGGAAGCGGCTCGGAAAATTTTATGCTTGATTTTGCTACATTTCCGGGTTCAATTCTTCTTACGCGCGGTGCAGTAAAAAATCTTGAATACCTCTATCGCGGAAGATTATTCAGTACTGATAAAATTGTTCCAATAGGGGTATCGCCTGTATTAAACAATGATTTTTCCGCCTTGATAGAGTCGGCTAAAAATGCACGCGGTTTCAAAACAGGAAAAACAAAGGACAGTATTACCGTAGGATATGATGTCTCTGCTCTTAATGATAAACTTCAATCTATTGCAAATGACTTCAATAGCAATACAATAAAAAATTTATTTATTATAGGTATGACTAGCCTGAATACACGCAATAATGATTTTTATAACGAATTACTTGCGAATGTACATGATGATACCTTTATAATAACTTTTGGAGGAGAGAAATCCGATAAAAATATTTTGCCGCTAAATCTTTCCAATAACGTGCCGCTCTTATACCGTCTGATGAATAAATTTATTGGTATGCTGAAATCTGAATATGATAGAATTTCATTTTTTATTTCAAGATGCGATGCAAATTCACTCAGTACAGTTATAGCTCTAAAAGAGCACGGATTTAATAAAATATATCTCAGCAACTGTCCGCCAAATTCTATTAATCCGCAAACAATAAGAGCTTTCACAAAGCTCTACGGGATAAATATGATTGCTAATCCAAAGGAAGATATCAAATCTATTATTTCTTAAATATTAAAAAAGGAACTCTCTATAAGAAAGTTCCTTTTTTGTATGAATATTAATAAAATTAATATCTATAGTGTGCAAAAGCTTTGTTAGCTTCAGCCATTTTGTGGGTATCTTCACGTTTTTTGCAAGCTGCACCCTGACCGTTTGACGCATCAATCATTTCATTTGTCAATTTTTCAATGAATGATTTGCCGTGTCTTTTCTTAGCAGCTTCTATAAGCCATGAAGAAGCAAGTGCAAATCCTCTGTCAGCTTTAACTTCGATAGGTACTTGATAAGTAGAACCACCGATACGTCTTGCTTTTACTTCCAATAAAGGTGTTGCATTTGTTAATGCTTTTTGGAAGATCTCAAGAGCTTTTTCATTTGTTCTTTCTTCAATTTTAGCTAATGTAGCGTAGAAGATTTTTTCAGCAACAGATTTTTTGCCGCGTCTCATAATTCTGTTAATAAATTTAGAAATATCAACTGAGTTATATACCGGATCTGCTAACGGAATTCTTTTTGCAGGTTTAGAACGTCTAGACATTACTTCTTACCTCCTTTAGCATTTTTCTTAGCACCATATTTAGATCTGCTTTGTGCTCTGTTAGCAACACCAGCAGTATCAAGGGTACCTCTTACGATGTGGTAACGAACACCCGGAAGGTCTTTAACCCTGCCGCCTCTGATAAGAACAACACTGTGTTCTTGAAGGTTGTGGCCGATACCCGGAATATATGAAGTAACTTCAAATCCGTTTGTTAATCTTACACGTGCAACTTTTCTCAAAGCTGAGTTTGGTTTTTTAGGGGTTGTAGTGTAAACCCTTGTGCATACTCCGCGTCTTTGAGGGCAATCCATCAAAGCTGGAGATTTTGTTTTGTCTGTAAGCTTTTTACGCTCACTGCGTACAAGCTGATTAATTGTAGGCATTGTTTTCTCCTTTTATTAGTAACATCATTGGCAAGATCATAAACCTGAAACCCTTACGCATTCCGGTTATGACTGGACTACGGGGCGGAATTGGTGTTTTGGTAAACATTTTATCCCTATTGCCGGATCCTTTACGTCCTGTCTTGCCTGCTTTGCCGTTATATCCAGCACGAAATTACACGGCTCAGCGTATGCTTTTATTTAATATCAAGCAAGGTTCAATGTCAAGCAAAATGCTTATATTTTGTAATATTTCAGTGTCTGATTAATTTCTTTCGGCGGTACCGTTGAGACTACACGTGCCACTGTACGAGCTTTGCCTGAGTCAAGATAATTGAAGCCGTATGGTGTTGTTACTTTTGCACGAAGTGCATATTTTACCGCATCATTTACAGGCAGCGTTTCGTTTAACTCCGTAATTAGTCTATACATTGGCTGCGAGTAAACATTTTCGCCTATACTGTTTTTAAAAACTGACGCTCTTAATATTTTTGCTGCATCTTCAGCTGATATTTTTCTGGTTTCCATACTTGTAAAGCCGTCATTAAACATTGCTTCACTCAGCTTGTCGTTTCCTTGCAAATTAGTAAGAATTGAAGCATTTTTGATTGTTTTTACTGTGTCGATATCGTATCCGTCATAAAGTTTGTTTACAATGAGTTTTCTTGCAAGAGGAGAAAATACATTTTTCCCGTAATATTTTAATTCAGATGCTTTTCTGAGCTCTTCTTCCGGAATATCTATTTCTGTTCTTCTTAGTTCCGGATATTTTTCGTCAATGTCAACATCCGGTGCGTAATTTATATCAACAAGCGGAGAATCCAAATCTCTCGGCGCTATATCTGTATCAGGCATAAACCATTTGTTTTCGGAAAAAGTGTACCCTTTTGCTCTGTAAAATTTTCTGTCAACAGGATTATAAAATTGTGTAACTATAGGTTCTAAATCGTCATCATCATAACAGTCATATCCGCTCAAATCGTGTTCAAGAGAAATGTCAAAAAGTTCGTCGTCGCGGAAAATAGCTCTGCGGGCAGCGACGTCTTCCGGTGTTTCCTGCCTGAAATACGGCTTTTTCTTCTCGATGTATAATACGTCTTTTAACACAAACGGTATCGGACAATTTTCATAATTCTGTTCATAGACATCCCTGTTTGCTGTTGTTTGTGTTTTAGGCTTTTTCGTTGAAGTGAAATAAGCTCTTTGGACAGGGCTGGTATTTGTTATACGTTGAATTTGCATTTGGAATTTACCTCAATTAACTGTACCAATTGTTGTCTATATAAAATGTGAAAATAAAATATTTTGCTAGTATTTTAAGATAATTTGAAATCGCCGTATTTTTTAATATGTTCAACCAGTCCGCCGTCATTCAACAGTTTAATCATAACCGGCGGCAGGGGTTCAATCGGGATAATTGCGCCGTTTGTAAGGTCTTTAAGAATGCCTTTTTCAATATCAAGGTCTAGTTCGTCACCTGCATCAATTGCGTCAGTATCTGCTTCAATTGCAAGAAGACCGATATTTATTGCGTTACGGTAGAAAATTCTTGCAAAGGATTTTGCGATAACAGCACCAACACCTGCAATTTTAATAATCTGCGGTGCGTGCTCACGGGATGAGCCAAGCCCGAAATTTGAGCCTGCTACTACAAAATCGCCTTTTTGCATTTTTGAGGCAAATTCAGGATCAGCATCCTCCAGTACGTGTTTTGCAAACTCCGGCAGATTTGAACGCAGGTGGAACAGGCGCCCGGGTGCAATATGGTCAGTTGATATGTTGTCTCCGAATTTGAATGCTTTGCCTCTCATGATAAAATCTCCTTTTTTCTTATGATACAACAAAAAAGGAATTGTGTGATATAATTATTGAAAAAGAGGTGGATTATGTATTTTGATAGAAAATGTAAAATTACTTATATATGTAATGGCGGCACAATTTTTTCAGAGGATAACAGATTAACTGATTCTGAAAATTACCCACCGTTGAGTGAGGCCGGTATAGAAGAAGTAGAAAGAATTTGCGATTTTTTAAAAAAACGCGGGATTAAAAATAACAAGATTTATTCTTCTCCTGCAACCCGTGCTATGCAGACTGCACAAATGGTTGCCAAAATTTATAAACAGGATTTTGAAATTATTGAGGATTTACACCCGCGTAAATGCGGTGGGTTTAATGGAATGACATTCGAGCAACTTGAAGAAAAATGTCCGGAAGACCTTAAGCGATTAATAACACAACCTGATATAAGAACCCCTGAGGATGCTGAAAGCATAACGGAATTTATTGACAGAGTAAAAATTGTTATTGATAAAATTGTAGCGGATAATCAAGGCTCAAGAATTATTATTGTGACGCATAAGGATGTAATTAAAGCTGCGATATGTCTGGCTTTAAATATTCCTAACAGTTCACTTCAAAGAATCTACATCAAAACTGGTTCAGCTACTCAAATCAGCTACTATGAACAGTGGGCAAGTTTGATGTACTCGGATTACACACCGGTTTAGAGTAGTTGTGACAGCAGACTATTAACTATATTACGCTCTTTTTCAGATATAGCTGACCCGCTAAGGTACATGTCCTGACTAAAGTTACGTAGGATTTGTTGCAAAGTTTCATTATCAGCTGCAATTTCTTGTGTGGTGGCATTAGCTTTTTCGCCATGCGCGCTGGTACCTTTTGATGTTAATTCAGCTTTTTCTATTTCAGGATTTTTCATGTCACCTTTATATTTGATTTTCAGTTTATTAGTACCGTTTGAATTTACTAATGTCAGTTCATTAAATGATTCGCGCTCTACTAGCGTAAATCCGCCGTTTTCTGATGAGAGTGTTGTATACTTAGGTGTTGCATCAGTAATCTTTTTCGGTGTATAGCGTTCAATAGACTTGAAATCATCATTATAGTTTATAAACGATTTATCGCTATTGTAGGTATAATGCCCTCCCAGAACAGATTTATCAGAGCCGAATTTTGCATTATAGACGTGAGTACAATCAGTCATTTTGGGAGTCATTTCAAAACCGTCGACAACGTAATTTCTTATTTCACCTTGAAGAACAGTGCCTCTGGATGCAAAAGCTTTAAGTACATCTTTATAACTTTGAAGTGGTTTTTCGATATCAGGTCGCAGCCCGAAGTCATTATACATTGTTTCACAAACTTCATTGTATCCGTCATCAATAATTTCCCGTTGATTTTTCACGACTTCACGGAATTTTTGCGAATGTATAATTTTATAGACTTCATCTTTTGATTTTCCTGTTTGCGTTGCTATATCATCAATTGTCGAATCAATATCAAGTTTATGTCGCCACCAGCCTAATAGTTTTTCACTTTTTGCCGAAGGCATGAGTGTGTTAATTATAGGCTTGCCGCCTGACAATTCATAACAATCCAAAATATCATCTAAATCAAATTGCCTTACAATTTTTTGTGCAACTGATTTGTTCATGTCTGTAACTATGACCTCACCTGATGCCGCATCGAAACGGATTGGGCGGAAAGCGTCTATGTACAACTTATTGGTAAGCACACCATGCTTATTAACAATCGGTGTTAAGTTGTTGTTACCTATAAATAATTCGCTAATCTGCGTAAACTCACCGTCAGACGGTCGGTGGATATTCATTACAACATCGCCGTTAGTTACCTGCATAAAACTCATATCGTCATTAAATTTGAGTGTTCTGCGTGCATCTGCATCTGCTTTAATAATTTTTGTAAGCAAACTCTCCTGATTATTTACAACAATTCTTTCAGGTGTCTCAAGTGTTTCCGGCTTAAATTTTGAGAAGATGCTTTCGCCGAAATTGAAATCAAATTTTTTGTTTATAATATTTTTGAAGGGGTCAAAATTTGCGATCTCTTCAGCAATGGAACTTAGCTCTGATGAGCCCTTTCCTCTTCTGAGATAATATATTCCGCCTGTGACCGTAGCTATTAAAGCTGCCGCAGCCGAAGCAGACCAGAATATTTTTGATTTTTTGTCGTGCTTTTCTGTATTTTTAGTTGCGGGTTGTGTCTTAGGCTTAGATGCATTACGATTTAACAGAAAATCATTCTGTAAATTTAAATTTACTTTACTTTCTAACATACACATATTAAAACACAATTAAATAAAGTTTTTTGCTATATTGTAACTTTTTGTAAATTGAGAAGCCGTTTATTTTCAGCAATTAAAAAGTCTTTTCCCGGCTTAATTTCTACAAAATCCCACGGGAGAACTTTGTCAAATAAATAATTATCAAGAGCGAAGAAATCGGCATCTATAGAATCCTTTGCTGCTGCCCTGAAAGCTCCTATCTTGCCACCTTTTTTGTAAACATCTATCAGAAAATCAGAAAGTGAGGAATCTCCTCTTGAGAGAACGGCTTGCCAGTAATCCCATTTTATACTGGAAAAGTGCGCCGTTATACCAAGTTTATGAAATTCTTTTTTGAGGTAATTTACTTTGTTTTCCAAGGATTTGGTATTCTCTCTGCCGCACCACTGGAAAGGAGTATGCGCTTTTGGAACAAAACTTGAAAAACCAAATGATATATCAAACCCTTTATTTTCTTCTTTGAGCTTTCCGGCAAGCGTAAGTAAATCCTCTAAATCTTCGGCGCACTCTGTAGGTAAGCCAAGCATACCATAGAATTTGACACCTTTTAATCCATTTTCACGGCAGATTTTTACAGCCTCAAAAATCTGTTCTTCTGTTACATTTTTATTAATAACTCTACGTAAACGTTCGCTGCCTGCCTCAATTGCCAGTGTAGTATTCTTCTGACCTGCTGCGGCAAGTGTTTTAATAACATCTGGTTTAACAGCGTCAATCCTGAGTGAAGAAAGACTCATTTCAATTTTTTCTCCTGCCTGTATTTTTTCATAAATATAGCGGCAAATATCTTCAAAATGCGGATGTGCACTGATTTGAGCACCAAGGAGCGCTATTTTATCAGTTTTAGACAAACCTAAATCAATCACTTTAATTAGTTCTTCATAAGGCATACTACGCAACGGTAGGTTCAGATAAGATGCAAGACAAAAACCGCACCTGTTAGCGCATCCTCTTGACACTTCAACTATAAATGTATTTTTGAAAAAGGCATCCTCACTTAATATCGGAGTATAAATACATTCGGAAAGTCTTTTTGTCAGCTTTTTAACTGATTGCGGATGCAACGACGGAACATATACCCCCTCAATTTGTGAAAGCATATTCAAAATTTCCTTACGCGGTTTATCTTTGTTATCCTTGCACAGGCGTGCAACTTCAAGATTAACGTCCTCACCGTCACCGATGATTATAAAATCAAAAAATTCTCTGTATGGTTCGGGGTTGGCGCTGACTACCGGACCGCCGGCAAAGATTAAAGGGCAAGTTTCATCCCTATCACCGGCTTTTAATGGTATTTTATACTTATCAAGCATAGAGAAAATTGTTAGGAAATCCATATCAAATGAAAATGAAAATCCTATAACACCAACTTCGCTTACCTGATGATGAGTTTTATCGGTATCTGAAAAAATCATTTCGGCGTTGATATCTTCTATCTCATCTATGCCTTTGAAAACCCATAAAAAGCCAAGAGATGACATAGCAAAAGATTTTGGTCCAGGAAATGCCATCCACAAAGTGAAATCAGCATTTTTATTAGTTATAGAATTATATAAATAAGTATCTTTTGCCATAAATTACTCGTTATTACTGTTTATAGGTAATATATAAAGTTCGTCAATTAAGACACAAACTGTTGCTGCAAGTGCCGGTGCGAGAATTACCCCCCACAAGCCTAAGAATTGCTGTCCGACAAATAACGCAAAAAACATTGTAAGCGGGTGAAGTTTCATAAATTTTCCGAACAAAAACGGTCTTACAATGTAATTTGATAACTGTTGAACAACAAGGAACAGTATAATTGCAATAATAACTTTTGTCATACCGAACTGGTAGGCTACAAGCACAATTACTGCAAGAGCAATCGCAGGGCCCAGAATCGGTATTATATCCAGAATACCTGATATTAAGCCTAGTAGTATTGCATAATCAATTCCCATAAACCAGAGGTAAATAGCAACCATTATACCTATTGCAAGCATTGATATAATTTGTGCACGAATGTAGCTGCCAACTTTCAAGCTTATTGACTTAAGTATTGTAAGCGCCTTATCTTTTAGGTCCTGCGGAAAAAGTTCAATAAATTTTTCTCTGAGATAATTTTTGTCAACCAGCAGGTAAAATACAATCATGGTTATAGCTAAGGCAAGTATAAAAAATTCTCCCAGCGCCATTGTAAAATTCCATGATTGATTGAAAATATTCTGCGCAATATCGGTTGTTTTATTAAGCTGCATCCCTTTATCAAATATATCCTGAATACTAAAACCAAAAATGTTTAGATTAATCAGATAATTTGTCAGTAATTCAATCTTAGCAGGCAGCAGTTTGGTAAAAGTTTTTATCTCTTTAAATGCAATAAGAAATATCGGTAAAAATACAGCAACAATGCCTGCTGCACTTGCAGTAAGCACAAGAGATGCTGCTACTGCCCTGTTCATTTTTTTCTTTTGAAGTTTTTCTACATAAGGATTCAGAGCACATGCTATTACGTATGACGCAAAAAATAAAAGCAAAATACCCGATATCTTAGGGATAATAAACAATAAAGCCACAATCAAAACAAAAAATAAAATATTTTTAACCGTTAAAAAAGACTTAAACATAAGTATATCTCCCTAAGTAATTTTATTTAACAATTATATCAAAAAAAAATAAATGAGCAATTGTATATCAGACTATTAAATCGTTAGCTAGAGTGATTTTTCAACTAATTGTAACAAATTGTTAACATTTTATTATATTTAGGCAATTTGATAATGAATATATACTTTATATATTTACGAGGACTAA
This sequence comes from Candidatus Gastranaerophilales bacterium, assembly GCA_944323595.1. Taxonomy (GTDB): domain Bacteria; phylum Cyanobacteriota; class Vampirovibrionia; order Gastranaerophilales; family Gastranaerophilaceae; genus CALUVN01. Next base: position 12,648 of record CALUTF010000002.1, read on the forward strand.
TAATAAGGACACATCATGGGTTTCTTCACAGGCGCATACCTTAAAATAATGACCGGAAAGATGAAGCGGCAGCTTCAGAACCGTCTTGTGCAAGTTACAATGCAGATGAACCGTGTAACCAAACAAATTGGGGACATGGAAAAACAACTGCAAAACCAAGAAAACTCCATGAAAAATGCAGTTAGATATAATACAAGTATCTTTATGGTTAACCAGATGAATAAAATGGGTATGGGATCTGGTTTAGAAGCAATATTTGGTTCTGCTGTCGGTCAGGTTGATGCGGATGCAGCAGCAAAAATGAAAGCTATGAGTGATGCAGAACGTATGCAATATCAACAAATGGCATATCAACAGGCTCAATCTATGGCACAACAACAATCTGCAATGAATCAGGAATATATAACGCAAATGATGGATATGTACAGAGAGGCACAATTGGAACCGTTAAAAAATATGGAAGACAGTTTGGCAACAGAAAAAGCAACTCTGGAAACAAGAATTCAAACACTTACGGATCAAGAAAAAGCCGCACAAGAAATGGAAAAACAAGGCGCGAAAGATATGGCTCCGGACTACACCGGTCAGGGTCAATAATAAAAAAATATATAAACAAAGAAAACCGCTCAATCCAGAGCGGTTTTTCTTGTTCTAATATATTGCTTGCATAGTTAATAATCGTCAATCTGAATAGCATTGACAGGACAGGTAATAGCCGCATCGATGCAGTCATCTTCATTCCAGTGTACATGATTTTGATTTACGGTAGCTTTTCGACCGTGCATTTCAAATACTTCAGGGCTAATTACAGCACAAGCACCACATCCCACACAATTATCACGAATACTTACCCACATATTACGTTCTCCTTATGTTCTCACAAAATAAGTATGTCATACGTGGAATAAGATTTAATTACACAAAAATATCATTGTATAGGATTATTCAACATTTTGAAGAATTTGAGCGCCGTTTTTTTCAACAGGCAAAGTCAAAACTTCAGCTTTCAGGTTAAGATCATTCCAGATATCTTTGACCATAGCTCGTATACGTTCCAAATCATTTTTTAATGAAATTATTAAAATTGCAGGCCCTGCACCGCTAAGAACACAACCCAAAACATTTTCTTCATGCTTAAGATTTTGCATAATTTTTTCAAGTCCCGGTACAAGCTTCATTCTGTATGGCTGATGTAGTTTATCCCTAAGCGCAAGTTTCATTAATTCTGCGTCCTTTGTATGAACAGCCTCTACAAACATAGCCATTCTTTGCGCATTATAAACCGCATCTTTCATCGGGACTTCCGCAGGAAGCACTGAACGTGAAATATCAGTTGCAAGCTCATACTCAGGGATACAAACCGTTAAAACCCATTCTTCAGGCCAATCAAGTTTTCTATAAACGATACTGCCGTCATCTTCTTTAGCAGAAATGACAAGTCCTCCGACTATGGCTGGGGTTATATTGTCCGGATGCCCCTCAACTTCAGTTGCAATTGAAAGAAGTGCAGCCTCATCAGCCGGTCTTCCCAACAATTCATTAGCCGCAATCAAGCCTCCGACAATTACTGATGCGCTGCTGCCAAGCCCTCTGGCTATAGGGATTTGTGAGTGTATATTAATTTTCAGTTCGCTTGGAGTTTGTCCGATTGAGTTATATAAAAGTTCAACAGCCTTGTAAATAATGCTGTTTTCATCCATAGGAATATGCTCAAGCGTAAACTCTTCTCCCACATTTTCGTCCGCCAGAACATTGATTTCAACTCCGGTTCCCGGAAGTACTGTCTCCTCTATTGTTATTGTATTATATATGGGAAGTGCCATCCCTAAACAATCAAATCCCGGTCCTATATTTGCAGTTGTTGCCGGTACTTTTACACTTATCTTCATATTATCCTTTCTTTATGTCATATATATTATACCAGAAACATAAAAAATGACTATTTATAAGTTATTTAAAGAATTTTGCACACCCGAAAGCCCCTGCTATAATGGTATTATGTATAAATTATACCCGTATTTTACAAACGACGGCTCTGTAGGTCTATTTAGTCCGGATGCCGATGATATTTACCATTCCACCTACGGCGCTCTTACAGAAGCCGTAGAAAAATTTATACTTCCAATGGATTTAAAAAAATATTTTGAACATAATAATGAAATAAAAATTTTGGATATCTGTTTCGGCATCGGCTATAATTCAAAAACTTTTTTAGATTTTTTCTTGAAAAATATTTTATATGAAAATAACAGTACCGTAGCGATAGGTTCTGATAACATTTTAAACAATACCAAAGGGTGTTTTTCTAATATATATATCAAAGCGATAGATACTGATAAATATTTATCGTATTTATCACCATTTTTTGTAACCGGTAAAAGGTTTTGTAAAAATAATAAGCTTACTTTTAAACAAGATAAAATAGAAAAGCTTCTGAATACCAAAACTGAAAATAATAAACAATATAAAAATGAAAATTGTAAAACTTTTCAGAATGATAAAAACAATAACAATGCCTCAATGACGTTTATAAATTATATAAAGAATTTCTTAATAGAAAAACCGAAATTATCAGAAGTCACTAATATAATATTTTTAAAAGAAATAATAAAAAATTCTCCTGATTTTCTCACAGATTTTGAAATCAACAGAATTTTATCTGACAAAATTTACAGCAAATATTTTGACCGTAATATTGTCCGTTTATTCAATTTTGAAAGAAATCAGAGGTACAAATATACCCCTATAAGGCATTTAAATTGCTTTTTACATAATATATATTATAACCATCTATCTACAAGCTATAAAAAGGCTCTCAAATGCCTTAATTTATGCAATTTTAATTTTGACCTAAAAATTGACGATGCGCGCAAGGTCATTCAGGAAGATAATAATTTATACAATTTTGTATTTTTAGATGCATTTACCCCTGCCAAATGTCCTTGCCTATGGACACTAGACTTTTTTAAACTATTATATAAGCATTTGGATGATAATGGCATGATATTTACATATTCAAATTCTGCTTCAGTGAGAAATGCTTTTGTGCAAGCCGGCTTTGGTGTTGGGAAAATTTACAATTCATCAGCAGGCAAGTTTATGGGGACTGTTGCAGCGAAAAATAAATTACTAATAAAAAATGAACTCTCAGAATACGATTTAGGGCTCTTAAAAACTAAAGCAGGTATTGTTTATAGGGATGAAAATTTAAGTGCCACTAATGAGGCTATTATCAATGCACACAAAATTGATGTTGATAATAGTAAACTAGAGAGCAGTTCCGGTTATATCAAAAAATCAAGGAGAACAAATAATGTATGACGTTATAATAGCTGGCGGCGGTACTTCCGGATGCGCAGCAGCTTACATTGCAGGTAAAGCGGGCTTAAAAGTTTTATTAATTGAGAAAAATATTCATCTGGGCGGGGCTATAACTTCCGGGCTTGTGATTCCTGTTATGAAATCGGGAACTAACCAGATAAATACTGATTTTTATAAGGCATTGACCAATGAGCTGGCTATGATTGGCGGTCAGGTTACATATCAGGATAACCGCGGCTGGTTTAATCCTGAACTAGCAAAAATTGCGCTTGATAGACTCATGGAAAAAGCATCAGTTGATGTAATTCTGGGTGCAAGTATTGAATCTGTTCAAAGAGCAGGTCGTGATATTATTTCATTATCAATTAACACAAAAATATTATCTGAATATAGCGAACAGATAGATACTAATAATAATTATAGCTATTCTAATAAAGTTTTATCAGAACCTATCGCCGCGAGGTACTTTGTTGACGCAACGGGAAATTGTGAAATTGGAAAAATTTCTGACTGCGAATTTTTGAATGAAGAACATGAAAATCAGCCGGTTAGTCTAAGATTTATAATGGGCGGAATAAATTTGGAAGTTTTTGGTAAGTGGCTGCTTGAAGTTGACAAAAACAGAGAGGTAACAACTGTTGAGAAAATAAACGGTAATACGCATCTGTCTACGGCTTATACGTGGGATACAGATAAGGAATGGGCATTGGCGCCATTTTTTGATGATGCGGTGAATAAAAATATTATAAAAGACTATGACCGTAATTATTTTCAGGTATTTACAGTTGCTGGAATGCCTGATTCAGTGGCTTTTAACTGTCCAAGGCTGGTTGATAGCATTAATCCGCTTAATATTCTGGATACCTCTATGGCTCTAAAATACGCACGTTCAAGCATTTTACGCCTTTCCAATTTTTGTAAGACATACTTTCCTGGCTTTGAAAATGCATATATATCAAACATTGCAGATATGCTTGGGGTACGGGTTTCACGGCGCATTAAGGGTAAATATATCTATACAATTGATGATATAAAATCTCACAAAACATTTGACAATCCAGTTGTTATTTCAGATTATCCTGTTGATGTACATTCAGCAAGAAAGGGAGAGTCTATTTTAAATAAAACAAGCGATTATCAGCTTCCAATTGAGGCGTTAATGTCTGCGGACATTGATAACCTTTTTGTTACAGGGCGCTGTATTTCTGCTGATTTTCAAGCACAGGCCGCACTTAGAGTGCAGGCAAGCTGTTTTTCAATGGGTGAGGGAGTTGCAAAGTATATAATTAATCTTATGAGCTATTAACCTGTTCCAGTTTCGATTTGAGTATCTGTGCGGCATTTAAAAGCGGATCAATAGTTGTTGAAAATGGCGGTGAATACGTCAAATCATTACTCACAAATTCTGAAACGCTTAATTTTGCAATAAGTGCGCTTGTTAACGTATTGATACGCTTGTCAGCATCACCGCTTCCAACGGCCTGTCCCCCTAACAGCTGTCCGGTTTTAGCGTCTGCAATAATTCTCAAAGTTATATTATTAACATCAGGCATATAGCCGACTTTATCGTTTTTTGAAACTGTTGCTGTTACCGGTGAAAAACCGTTTTCGAGTGCTTTTTTTTCTGTAAAACCTGTCATGGACATAGTGAAACCGAGGCATCTTGTGACTGCCGAACCTAAAATGCCTTCAAAATAATCTTCTTGTCCGCATAAATTCATTGCTGCGACGCGCCCTTCTTTATTTGCGGTTGAACCTAGCGGAACCCATATTTTTGAACCGTCAATCAATGACGTTTTTTCTGCACAGTCACCGCAGGCATAAATATCAGGATTTGAAGTCTGCATCTCTTTTGTCACAAAAATTGCGCCTGTTTGACCGATTATAAGACCGGCATCAGACGCCAGCTCAATGTTTGGAATTACTCCCGCACTTATCAGAACCATATCGGTTTCAAATTCCTGTCCGTTAGAAAGTCTGACAAGATGTACACCGTTTTCATCACCGGCAAATTCTGTAACAACACTGTTTGTAATTATTTTAAACCTGTCATTGCTTATAGAATTTAGCTGCTCAAGTATCAGAGTTGACATATCATTATCAAAAGCAGGCATAAAGTATGGCGACTGCTCAACCAGAGTGACTCGCAGATTTTGTTTAACAAATGCTTCTAGCATTTCAACGCCAATATAGCCGCTTCCAATAATTGTTGCATGTTTTGATGTCAGTACTTTTTCCTTAATTGCGATACCATCTTCTATTGTCCGCAAAGTAAAGATATTTTTTAGCGTAGAATTTTTAATTTGTGGTATTCTCGCTCTTGCCCCTGTTGCAATAACAAGTTTGTCATAATCAATCAATTCCGCATCATTATTTTTCAGGTTTTCAACGAGAATTTTATGGCTCTTGGGCAAAATTTTTGAAACCTTATTCTCCAGGTGAACAAATATATTATCTTTAGCAAATTCCTCGGGAGAGCGCACCAGTAATTGTCTGTAGTCCTGAAAATTGCCTTCAATGTAGTACGGTAGTCCGCACGCCGAATAAGAAACGTGAGTATCCTGTGTGTATAAATCGATTTCTGCATCAGGAAGCAGCCGTCGTGATTTTGCGGCACATTTTGCCCCGGCAGCGACTCCTCCTATTATAACTATTTTGGTCATATTTAAAGTATTTTTCCAACAAGGAAAAATATCAATCAACAGTCGGCTAATTTAAACCGGATGTTGATAAAATTACGTCTTTCATAAATGTGCAATAGGCGTCCAAATCTTCATCATAATAAATTTCATCCCCGTGAGTTGCACTGTCTAATAATAATCTTAATTCAACAATAATTTTGTCTTTCTTTAAATCTTCAAACATAAAGCACACTCCGTATATTCTAAGTACACTTAATATGTCGGAAATCATGGTGCAAAACTTTAGATAAATTTGTATATTTGTAACAAAAATTTACTAATTAGCAAAATTAAATTTTATGAATTTTATATTCAATGAAAGGTGGCGGCTTATGCAAATAAAAAATGAAACTAATCAAGCCTTTACGGCAAAATTTCTATACACGGACTCCCTGAAGCAAGTGGCAGATTATGCATTGCAGCACGGCAAATTTAATAAATTGAATGATGCAAGAAAGAATATTGACTCAGCACATTTATCCACACGTATAAAACTAGACGTAACCAGAACTGAAAAAGGATATCCATCTCTTACATTTACTACATACCGCCCAAAATCAACAGTAATTGTCCCTAAGACAATGGATGACATGCGAGAGGTGCGTGCTGTAACTATAGTGAAAAAGGTTTCTATGAACCCGATCCGATATGCACTTGAAAAAATAATCAAAATGGGGAATAACGCACCAAAAAACAATCTGTACAAGAGAATTGTCGGTTAATTTACTCATTCTCGCCCAATACAAGTTTTTTACGCAGGCTCCACTGCGTAAGAGTCAGTACAAGTATAATTACAAATAAAACATAAGCTATTGCAGATGCCTTGCCAATGTTAAAATACTCAAAGGCATTTTTGTATATAGAGTAAACAAGTACATTTGTGCTGTCCAAAGGTCCTCCCTGAGTCATCAGATATATCAAATCAAATACCTGAAACGAACTTATTGCAGTAATTATAATTACAAAAAATATAGTTGGTGAAAGCATAGGTATGGTAACATTTAAAAATGTTTGCACCTGATTTGCCCCATCAATCTTTGCTGCTTCAAACAGGTTTTCTGGTATGGAGGCAAAACCTGAAAGAAAAATCACCAGATTGTATCCGATTAATTTCCATACCGTAACGATTATAAGTGCCGGCATTGCCCAGTGTGTATCGTATAACCAGTTAATATTCATTTGCAAAACACGATTCAATAAACCAATGTTCGGATCAAAAATCCACTCCCAGACAACGCCTATTACTATCATTGGCGTTATAAACGGCAGAAAATATGCCGTCTTAAAAAATTCAGCCCCTTTTATTTTTGTATTCAATACAGCAGCGAGTAGTAGAGGAATTATAACTCCTAATACAGAAGTTCCCAGCGCAAAGACTACAGTATTGACAAGTATTTTATAAAATAATGGCTCCCTAAAAAGAAGTCTGTAATTTTCTAATCCTGCAAATTCTATCGGATTGAGTAAATCCCATTTTGTAAAACTAAGACAAAATGAGGCAATAACCGGTAATACAATAAATATTAATGTCCCCAACAGTGCAGGCAATATAAAGATTAAGCCCGCAAAACTCTGATTATTAAAAATTTTTCCGGCAATATTTTTCATGGTATTATAATTATTATAGAATAAACTAAACGGGGAGTCTTATTATGAAAAAATATGAACACGCTTTCGGCAAAAATGATATACGCGGAATTTATGGTGATGATATTACAGAAGAATTATATTACAACGTTGGATTGGGCTTTGTTAAGTGGCTTGAAAACAAGTCATCAAAATCTCCGTCTGATATGTGGATTACAGTGACCAGAGATGCAAGGCTTCACTCTCCGTCACTTGCTAAAGCTTTAGAAGCCGGTTTGACGTCAACAGGAGCACACGTTGTAGATTTAGGTCTTGCGCCAACTCCTATCGGATACTATTCTGAAGTAGTAGGACTCCCTGAAAACGTAACTGACGGCAATAAAATTATTGCAGCTATGATTATTACGGCAAGCCATAATCCGTCAGAGTACAACGGACTGAAAATGACCTATGCGCACCAGACTTTAAATGAAACTCAAATTAAAGAAGTACGTGATATTACTCTTACAAGCTGGACTGATGCTCCTGCTGAATTTATTGCTGATGTTATTGAATACGATATAATTCCTGACTATCAGGCTGATATGCTTAAAAGATTTTCAGGTGTAGGAAAGGGCATAAAAGTTGTTGTTGACAGTGCTAACGCAACAGGAGGTGTTGTTGCACCAAAATTATACAAAGAACTTGGATGCGAAGTTATAGAGCTATACAGCGAACCGGACGGAAGATTTCCTAATCATCACCCGAATCCGAGTGATGAAAAAACGCTTGACGCAATTAAGAACGCCGTACTTGATAATAAGGCTGATTTAGGAATTGCTTTTGACGGTGACAGCGACAGAATAGGAGTAATTGACAGCGCAGGAAAATCACTTACCGGTGATAAACTGCTTCTTATATATGCGCTTGATTTAATTGATAACTGCAAAAAATCCGGAGAAAAATTGCCGACAGTCGTTTCAGAAGTTAAATGTTCACAGGTGCTTTACGATACAATCAATTCAACCGGCGCGCATGCTGTTATGTGTAAAACCGGACACGGTTACATTAAAGAAAAAATGAAAGAAACAGGAGCCATTCTTGCAGGAGAAATGAGCGGTCATACTTTCTTCAAAGACAGATATTACGGATTTGACGATGCTGTTTATGCGGGCTGCAGAATTATTGAAATTCTTTCCAAAAACAGAAAATTGAATCCTGAATTTAAAATACAGGATATGCTTAAACCATTTGATACAGTCTATTCATCACATGAAGTAAGATTTCCTTGTCCAAACGAGAAGAAGAAAGAAACGTTAGAAGCATTTAAAGCTGCCGTAGAGAACAATAAAAATCTTTTCGGTGCTGATATCAAAGACATAGTGACTATAGACGGTATGAGAATTATTTTGGACGGCGGCTTTGCACTTATCAGACAAAGTAACACTGAACCCGTATTTACTTTGCGTTTCGAAGCTAAAGACAAAGCGCAATGTGAGCAGTTTGAAAATGCTATGATTAATGAACTGGAATTATGCATTAAATAGCAAAAAAAAATTTGTCGCTGTTTTATAATTCCGGTATGGAGATAATATTATAATGAAAATTACATCTACCCCTCAAAATCAACACTTTACAGGTTGTTTCGTGATAAAAGATACAGGTGCAACTTATGAAAGACTTCAACGGCAGTTACTCCCAACCTTTAATATTGTTGCACCGAAAATACCGGTTATTGCATTAAAACCTGACAATATATTTAACAGCTTCTTATCAAATGCAGTAGATAAAGTTGCCGCAAAAACAGGTTATGGTGCAAACTGGCTTGTACAAAATGCATCACGCAATGGCATAAATATTAATATGGAGCCAACAAATGATATTTTCATTTTTTCTGGGAAGGAATTTGGCGAAATGTGGAAATTTATGCATAAAAAGAATTCCTTTAAGTCGAAATTTGTCAATTTTTGGAATGATTTGAAAGAATTTAAAATTTATAGAAATTTTCCGCCACACCTGAGAGAAATTGGATTTGTTAACAAACATGTTAACATTGCAAAAGATCAATTTTATAATTTCACAGCACAGCAAAATTGTAAAAAAGTAGATAGCTTATCTGAGCTCATGTTTCACCTAACAAATGAAATGTAATCATTATCTTTAAATTTAGCCTTTATTAAGTTCTTCAAGTAGTTCTGATATATTATTCACGCTTTTTGAAGGATTGTTTTTAATAAATGCATTGAACAAATTTTCAAAATGCTCAAACTGCTTTGTCATAAATGCAACGGCTCGCAGGTGTTCAGGTTTTGATAAAGCAAAACCGAAAGCCTCAAGCCGGCTCTGCGTTTCTTCCAGCGTGGTTTCTGTAGTAGCAATTTTGAATTTATGCAAATCATTACCGCTAAATACATAAATATCGCCGGTTTCGTGCAAATTAATATTGATACCGTGCAACTGTGCGTTTCTCACAAACCAATTGCGCCCATATCCACATTGCTCGGCTTCGCTATCTATAAAGTCATTTTGCTTTTTGTGAAAAATATAGTCCGGCATAAAAACTTCAATGTCACCACGTTTGGCTTTTGGATAAGTTTTTGGAAGCACTTCATTTGTGAGTATGCCCAGTAAATCAATATCACCTTTAAGCTTTATATTTGCAGTAAAATTTTGCTGGCTGTAATTTTGTTTAGTAATTTTCATAAATTCACTTTCAATCAATAATTATAGTTTTTATAACAAAAAGTAAACATACTTTTTTTTGCTATCTATTTTTGCTTGCAAAATAATTTTGTCCATGATAGATTTAATTTGTCAGAAAAGTTACTCACGAATATTTTTACCAATAGCTTTAACCGGCTTAATTTTTGGTGTATTCGTAAAAATATAAAATTTAGATTCGTATTTAACAATGAAAGGTAAAACTACAATGGATTTAGAAAACAAAGATGAATTGACAGTTGAAACTTCTGATGCTGTTGAAACTACAGAAACAGAAGAAGTTACTGAAGCTGCTGAAGATGCGGTTCTTGAAGAAACTGTTGCAGCTGAAGAAACTCAAAAACCGGCAAGAAGAGGCCGCGGTAAAAAACAAAAAATTGAAACTCAGGAAGAAAAACCGCAAAGTGAATGGACTGAGCGTGTTGTTCAAATCCGCCGTGTAACAAAAGTTGTTAAGGGCGGTAAAAAATTAAGCTTCCGTGCAATTGTTATCGTTGGTAACAGAAAAGGTCAGGTAGGTATAGGATGTGCTAAAGCTTCTGAAGTTATCATTGCTATCCAAAAAGCAATTGCTGACGGCAGAAAAAATCTTATCACTGTTCCAATCTTTAAAACAACAATTCCACACCCGATTACCGGACGTTCAGGTGCAGGTTCTGTTATGTTAAGACCGGCTTCTCAAGGTACAGGTATTATTGCAGGTGGTGCAGTTCGTTTAGTTCTTGAACTTGCAGGTATTGAAAACATTCTTTCAAAATCTTTAGGTTCAAAATCACCTTTGAACGCTGCAAACGCCACTTTAAACGCTTTAAAAAGCCTTACACCGTTTGCAGAAGTTGCTAAAAAACGCGGCTTAACTATGGCTGAATTGTTAAATTAGTAGAATAAAATAAGTTATAAGGAAATAATAAAATGGCTAAAAATGATCAAAAACAAATTAAAATTAAACTTGTTAAAAGTTTAATCGGCTCATCAGAAACGCAAAGACGTGTTGTTAGAGCGTTAGGCCTGACTAAAAAAGATCAGGTAGTTGAGCACTACAACAGCCCTGTTATCATGGGTATGGTAAACAAAGTTTCTCACTTACTGGAAGTTGTTGAGTAAGAAACTGATTGCGTGTGCTGCAATTTTATATTGCAGAGTTAGTTAATAGCGAGCAATCGCATACAAGGAAAGAGGAAAAATAAATGACAGATAAAATTACTTTAGAATCATTGAGCCCTGCTGAAGGTTCAACACATAAAACAAAAAGAGTTGGCAGAGGTCGTTCATCAGGCAGAGGTAAAACTTCATGCCGCGGTCACAACGGTGAAGGTCAACGTTCAGGAAGCAGCTCTAAAAGAGGTTTTGAAGGCGGTCAAATGCCGGCTTACAGAAGACTTCCTAAGTTGAAAGGCTTCCAGATTATTAACAAAATTAATTACGCTGCTGTTAATGTAGGCAGACTGGCTAATTACGGTATTACCGATATTAGTTTAGAATCTTTAATAGAAGCACGCAGAATTCATCCGTCAAGCCAGGGCTTGAGAATTCTCGGCAACGGTGAAGTTAAAACAGCTTTAAATGTTAAAGCAAACTATGTAACTCCATCAGCAAAAGAAAAAATTGAAGCAGCAGGCGGAAAGGTTGAGTTAGTATAATGGCACAAGGAATGAGAATGCCTTCTACAGAAGATTTGATGTCAATGTGGAATGCATCCGGCTTAAAACAAAAAATAATATTTACGTTTCTAATGATTGCGGCATTCAGATTCGGAGTTCAATTACCGTTATTTGGTATCAATAACTCTGTATTCAGTACGATTGCAGGCGGAAACAATATTATTGGATTTTTAGATTTGTTTTCTGGCGGTGCATTAGGTAAGGTATCAATATTTGCGCTTGGTATCGGACCTTACATCACGGCATCAATCATTATGCAATTGATTTCAGTAGTTGTTCCGTCACTGGAAAAATTACAGAAAGAAGAAGGTGAAGCAGGTAGAAGAAAATTGTCACAGTATACCAGAATGTTCACGGTTGTACTTGCAATGTTTCAATCTATCGTATTTATGTTGTATTTGCACCATTTACCTGGTGCAATAGTACAAGGTATCAATCCGGGATTATTCTTTATAAGTTCGGTTGCAGTTTTAACTGCCGGCTCAGTTCTTGTAATGTGGATTTCCGAATTAATTACTGAAAAAGGTATAGGCAACGGTGGTTCTTTGATTATCTTTGTCGGTATACTTTCAGGTATTCCGATTTATGCATCAAGAACATTCCAGATGGTTGCAAATAACGGTTCTTTACAGCTGGCTCTTGGCGTATTGCTTGCGATTTTCTTTGCAGCAATGATTTTCATTGTTATTATGCAGGAAGCTGTAAGAAAAGTTATAATTGTTAACCCGAAACGTCAGGTCGGTAATAAGGTGTACGGCGGAATGAATTCTTATATTCCGTTTAAACTTAATCCGGGCGGCGTTATGCCTATTATCTTTGCAATTGCAATCTTGCTCTTCCCTTCAACAGTTTTAAGCCTCGTTGGTCAGGCTAACTTTGCTGAAGGACCTGCAAAAGATATGGTTATGAGATTAACTCATATACTAAGTCCTGACGGTATTGTATATTATCTTTTGTATTTTGGTTTGATTGTTCTTTTGACATTCTTCTATGCATCAATCATGCCTAATATGCAGCCAAAAGATATTGCTACAAACCTCAAAAAGTATGGTTCATCAATTCCTGGGATTAAGCCTGGCAAACCTACTGCTGATGCGCTTGACAAAATTTTAACAAAAACTACATTTATCGGCGCTATGGGACTTGGTATTATTGCTCTTATACCGTCACTTGCAACTTATATTACTCATATAACTACTTTGCAAGGTATCGGTGCAACTTCACTCATAATCATGGTTGGTGTTGCTCTTGACTTGATTAATCAGGTCAGAACACATCTTCTGGCAAGAAATTATGAATCTTTTCTTAAAGAATAACTAATTTCATAAACTAATAAAAAATAGCTCCTAGTTATAAGGAGCTATTTTTTTATTTTAATTTTTAAATAGTTTGTTTAATGAAACAAAGGTAAAAAAAATATATTATAAGTATGTAAATCCTCAACTCTTCTGATTGCTCAGTTTTTGCCCCTCGGGTATGAGGGGCTTTTCTTAATTTTAGTTAAGGAATAGACACAGTAGTAAAAATCATATATAATTATAGCATGATGTAGTATTTTGAAAGGATTTGAGATGAGAGAATTACTTGAAAAAGGTCAAAGAGTTGTGCTTGTTCCTCATGATTTTAAAAATGCAAATAAAGGAACAATTACCGAAGTTATGCCTGACGGGTTCACATTACAGCTTGATTATGAACCTATAGGTATATTGAGAAGCAATTACTGTGAATTTTATACTCAAACACGTAACGGAATGCTTTTTTTCACTTCTTATATGAAAGAAATGAATGATAATACTCTTAAAATTTCAAGTCCAGCAAAACACAAATTCTTGCAAAGACGTCAATACACACGTATCAAGTACGTGGAAGACACTGAAATTTCTGCAGATTTTATCTCCCATAAAATTAAAACGCTTGATATTTCAGCCGGCGGTATGAAGTTTATTACAAATGAAAATCTTGATATTGAAAAAACATATTATATTACATTAAATCTTTCAAAAGAACAAAGAATTGAATGTATGTACTCTTCTATCCGTGTAGAAAAAAATGATGATAAAACATATACACATTCAGGCAGATTTGAATTTAAATCAAATATTGATAAAATGATTTTAATTCAATACTGCACAAAACGAGCAATAGAAATTAGAAACAAGTAAGGTGTTAAAGTGAGCCTGATTAGCTTATTTAAAAAGAGAGGGCATACTAAATTATTTACAACACCTTCGCATGCACAGCAATTTTTCATTTACCATAAATTCAGACAATTCTATAGGTTTGATATATCTGAAACAGATGCTCATAATCCGCAGGATGCTCTTCTGAAAGCACAGGATTACGCGGCAAAAATATATGGCACAAAGGCTACATACTTTTTAACTAACGGTTCAACTTCCGGTATCCATGCGGCAGTACTAGCGTCAATTAACACAGGTGATAAAGTTTTGCTTTGGGAAAATGCGCATAAATCACACTTAAATGCCGTAAAATTAGCCGGCGGTGTGCCTGTTTTTTATGAACATCCTTATTCTGAAGCGTGGGGCGTGCCGACAGGTGTTTCTGCAAAATTAATAGAAAGTAAACTTGCATCAGATAAAATTAAAGCAGTAATTGTCACTTCTCCTACTTATGAGGGCTTTGTTTCTGATATGGATACTATAAAAGCCGTATGTAAAAAATATGGTGCTATACTGATTGCGGATGAAGCACATGGAGCTCTATATCCATTTTCTCAGGAATTGCCGCAATCCTCAGTGAATATAGCAGATTTTACAATTCAGTCTTTGCACAAAACAGCAGGCGGACTAAATCCAACAGCTCTTTTGCATGTAAATTGTGAATTAGATGCAGGAAATGCACTTGAGATGATTACTACGACTTCTCCATCTTACCCGCTGCTGGCTACAATTGAAGCTAATATAAGATACCTTAACAGTGTTAAAGGCAGAAAGAAAATTTCTGACCTGATCTGCAATATAAAAAACTTAAAAGCTTCGTGCAGATATTGTGAATTTGGCGGAGATGATATAACCAAAATTCTCGTAAAAGTTCCTAATCTAAGCGGTCATCAACTATCTGAACTACTATTTGATAAATTCAATATTGAAGATGAAATTACGAACTCAATATCCACAATGCTGCTCTGCGGCTTAGGAACTGAAAAGAAAAAGCTTGTGATATTAGAACATGCATTAAAAAAGATTTCTGAAATGTAAATAATTGTTAACAAAAATCATAAAAATATTAAAGAAAACCGGAAAATAAGCCGATAACCATAGTAAGGACAAAAAAGTTACTAAGGAACCTGAAAGGACAAATCGTCAACTATGGGAATGGCGGCATCACAAGCTAGATTACTATCAATTACGACTCGTCTGTCTGACAACGAGTTGAGATCTCAGCTTATTAACAATCAGAAAATCCGTCTCGCTACCGAAAGTTCAAAGGCAAGCGAACGGTATGTTGCTGCCTTGAACAACACTAAGATGATGTATTCTGCATATGACGTTAAAGGTAATCCTTTGAACAAAGAATTAACTTTTGCAAACTTAACTGCATACAGTTCATACAACAACCAGTACGGTTTGAGAAATCTCTCAGGACAAATTCTTGTCTCTGAAGAAACAGCTCACAACTATGAGAATGCTGTCAAAGCTGCAGAAAATAATACGGAGACAACAGCATTAGAAGAATTTTTGAAATCATACAACCTTGAAAAGGGTACAACTTTCTTTGACGGTGTTACTACAGATATTATAGATGCCTGCTTAGGTATGCCGGAAGGTGAATCCTCTGGTTTAACAGGAGCAGATTTAAAGGCAATGTATCTTGGCGGTGCAGATACTCAAGGTACAATTCATGAGGGCTATGACGCAATTTTATCAGGCACAGAGTATAATAAAAAGTTTGAACCATTATTTACAGAATATATGGATTCATACGATGCTTATTTAAAAGCTATGGATAAATATATTGAAGGAGACTTCCTTAATAACAGCAATGTCAATATGGGTGGCTTAAAAGGCAGTATTGGCAGTATTACAGATTATAACAGTGCAAATAACGTAATTAATGATTGGAAATCAAAATTAACTAACCTGAAAAATAAACTTGGTATACAAGGTGACAGCTTCTTTGATGATTTTAGCGCATCATTAGATGACGCAAGAAATGAATTTACAGCTGCAAACGTTACTGTAGACAATGGTAATTTAATTATTGATGATGTTATAAAGGTAACATCTACGGGTATTGTGAGTGTAATTTCTGGAGCAGAAGGCGCGGATAAAGTTAGTATAAGTATGCCTGCAATTCTCACAGGAGATCCTAAACGATTCAATCTTACTGTTAATGGACAATCTGGCACCATGACTGTAGCAGATCCAAGTGAATGGTCAACAAATCCTTGGGCAAGTTCGCCGTTATATTTTGACCAAGCACAAGCAATAAGCGTTTTAACAAGCTACTACAATAATTTTCTTGAAGAATTGCCCAATCACCTTGATATGAATAAGTTGGAAACTCTGGGAGGAATACCTGAAGATGTAAAAGACGCAATTACAAGATACAAGGATGCGGCACAGAAACTTAGCATATACATGTTTGGCTCTGACATGCCAGAGCATTATCAAGAACTTAACGACCTGCAATTCATATTTGAACAACAACTTACAAATGATGAAAATGGAAATAATTTTGCAAGTGTTTTAGATGTACTAATTCTTGATGCAGTATTAAACGAGCTTGGTGATCCTAATGTAACATGGATTGACACCACAAATCCAAACGAGGATGCGACAGCTAAAGCACAATGGTATACTAATTTATTCAATAGAATGCAAACTGTCACAACAACAGAAAAAGATGACGGAACAGTAACAGAAGAAATTAAAACAAACTATCAGGTTTTGGAAGATGGTCTTGCAACAAGTGCTGAATGGTTGCAATTTGCCTTAGAGAGCGGATTAGTTTCTATGGAACAGGTTGACGCAAATAACAATTGGTGTTCAACACTATATTCTAACTGCAGCGATATCACAGAAACAACCGATGCTAACGAAGCAACAGTTGCAGAGGCAGAGTATAATGCAACAATGGCTAAAATTGAAGCAAAAGATAAGCAATTTGACATTCAATTAAAAAATATTGATACAGAACACGAATCTCTGCAAACAGAATATGATTCCATAAAATCAGTTCTTGATAAAAACATAGAGCGAAACTTTAAAATGTATTCAGCATAGATTTACAGGAAATATAGGTTAAAACGCAGTCTGATGGCTGCGTTTTTGCGTATTTATTAACAAAAACCTTTATACGATATAAAGATTATGTAAGGAAATCAAACTTGAGGCATCTTTTGAATTATAATAATAACATAGAGAAAAGAAATAAATGGAGTCAGTTATGGAATCAGTAAATGAAATTTTAACAAAATTAGAAAATGCAGACAATGTAACTAAAAATGAATTAGAAAATAAACTTGTAGACATCGGAACTGAAGTTCTTCCGCAATTGGTTGATGAATTGCAGGTTGTAAGAGGAATTAAACGTGGTGTTGTTGCTATGACTCTTATTAGAATTGGTGATGCTTCTGTAGAATATCTTAAAAAAGCTGCCAAACATAACAAAGATTTTGAATGGGTTGCTGAATATTTGATTAGAGAAATCAAAGGTTCAATTGCAGCTTAAGTTTATATTGTAAAAGCCTTTTTGACAGGATGCTATTGTAACAGCATCCTGTTTTTTATATATTTATGCTAAAATTATTGTATGAATATGGGGATAAAGAGAAAGCTTTTATTTTATTTCACGCTCGTTATTTTTATTCTTTCGGTCAGCGTGCTTGTTAACAACTATGATTTTGACCTGTGGGCAAGATTAATTGCCGGCATGGGCGTTGTAGAGGGACATCAGGTTTTAAAGACGGATTTTCTCTCTTATACTCCGACACATACGTGGTGGGATCACGAATGGGGGTCTGGCGTAATCTTTTACATTGTGTTGAAATTTCTGGGACCTTACAGCCTGATTTTACTTCAAGCGCTCTTGACGTGCGGTATTTTTGTTCTTATATCAAAGATTGTTAAACTTAAATACAATATTATGCCTTATTGTCTTTTTATATACATATTCGGAATAATGGCACTTAACACGAATTTTAGCTCTCCGGTCAGATGTCACATGTTTTCGTTTTTGCTGTTTACATTATTTATATATATATTAGAGTTAGCAAGACGCGGCAAGCCAAAATTTCTAATACTTCTGCCTTTATTAACAATTTTTTGGAATAACGTACATGGCGGTGTTGTTTCTGGACTTGGATTAATTGGCATGTTCGCATTAGGCGAATTTTTAAACAAAAAGCCCTGGAAACAGTATGTGTACACATTGATTCCATCAATTTTATTTCTGGCAATCAATCCTTATGGATTTGAGTACATAAAATTCCTCCTGATGGCAACAACTATGAAGCGTCCGGAAGTCGCAGAATGGTGGGGAATTTTTTCAAAGCACCAGTTTCAACATCAGATTATGTTTAAAATTTTCCTGTTTTCTATTGTTGGTGTTGAAATTTACACAGTTATACAAAACATAAAAAATTCTACTTTGAAAAAATGGTATGATGAACAAGATAAAGTTAAATGGATTATCCTGATTGTAACTTTATATCTCGCTGTCAGCCACGTCAAACTTATACCTTTCTTTGTGATTTCAGCATGCTGTTATGCCTACGATGATATTTACAATTTAGGCAAAAAATTTAATATACCGCTGTTTACTGAAAAGATTATATATGTAATGGTAATTTTATTATCAATCTTCTCTTTAACAGCCAAGGAGTATTCTGTACCACTCAATTATGCAGCATATCCGGTTAGAGAGGTAGAATTTATACGTATAAATAATCTTAAAGGTGATATTTTAACTAATTTCGGTCTGGGAAGCTATGTTTCATACAAATTATACCCGAATAATTTAATCTACATGGACGGGCGTTATGAAGAAGTTTATTACGATGATATGGTACCTCTTCTAAAAAAATTCTTTCTTGTAAATCAAGGTTGGGACGAAGTATTAAGTAAATATCCGCCTGAAATATTAATTTTAGAAAAGTATTATCCTGTATTTGACGCAATAAAAAATTCTGAAAAATGGAAACTCGTTTTTGAGGGAGAAGTTTTCGGGGTCTTTGTATTATCAAAAGATGCAAAAGAGAGCTACACCATCCCGACAAATAATATTAAATACTATAAAGATACTCTGTTTGATACTGACATAAAGTTCTAGGAGGATTATAATAAATTTATGATAACAAATCCGTTAAAATATACCTGTCTTTTTGGAGGAGGAGCAATAAGAGGAATAGCCCACGTAGGTGCACTGCGGGCGATGGAACGACTCGGTATAGAAACTGATACCTATGCAGGCTCATCTGTAGGTTCAATCGTTGCAGCACTTGTAGGCGTTGGTTATAATGCTGATGAAATTGAAGATATTTTCTTAAAGGTGAATTTTAACCTTTTTAAAGATATACAATTCGGTATAAAACAACAATTTGCGCTTAGTAAAGGTGAAGTTTTCCTTGAGTGGATGCGCGAGTTGATGGAAAGCAAATTTTACGGGAATGACTACCAAAAAGGCGAGAATCCGCCTGTAACATTTAAGGATTTAAAAAAGAATGTTGTTATAATTACAACGGATCTTTCAAATTTTGCATGCAAAGAATTTTCAAAATTTGAAACGCCTGACTATGAGATAGCGCAGGCTGTTAGAATTTCATCAAGTATGCCGGGATTGATGTGCCCGATTGAATATGAAAATTCAATGCTGGTTGATGGTGATTTACAAAAGAGCTGGCCTATGTGGAAGCTGTCACCTAATCTTTACCCACAAAATGAAAGAATACTCGAACTTAGATTAGAGGGTGATTTTGAGGGCACAGATTTCAACCCTATTGAATATCTAAACGCTGTTTATAGCTGTATGACCGCGATGGGAACATCTTTTATAACCGAAATCTATGGCAATTGCGATAAATACGATTATCTTACTATCAACACAGGTGATGTGAATATAATTGATTTTAACCAGTCACAGGAAAAAAGACTCCACCTGTCGCAGTTGGGTTACGAGCAAACTATGCGCTATTTTAAAGAAATTTTACCGGAAAAGAAAGCTAAAATTTTCGGGTACTATAATGATATTTATACAAAATTACTTAAAATACGCTCATATCTTGCTAAAGATAGAATACTGAATGCAAAATGCGAGTCCGCTGAAATTTTTGTTGAACTCTGCGACTGCGTGAATATTCTTGATAAAGAAGATTATGCATCCATAAAAAATTTCAGAGCAGATTTATGTGATAATATAATCTATCCGGCACTCTTTGGTAAAATTAAGCTAAATAACAAGGATAGACTCACAGATGAACTCAATAATTTAATTAAAAATATTTCTGAAAAAATGAATGAGTTAAAATCTTATCTGACCCTTATCAGCAAATAATATTTATTTGTTAATCCTCAAAATGCACATAAAAAAGGAGGTTATTATTAACCTCCTTTAAAAAATGCCCTTGGCCAGACTTGAACTGGCACTGAGTTATACACCCAATTGGATTTTAAGTCCAACGCGTCTACCGATTCCGCCACAAGGGCGCGGATATTATTTAATTTTCAAACTCTGCAGGAATCGGTAGACTGCGTCTACCTCACCTCTCCTCGAACGATACTTAATCGTTCTCGTCGGCAGAGTGCCACAAGGGCGCGGATATTATTTAATTTTCAAGCTCTACATAGAAATCGGCTGACTATATCTATCTTACCGCTCCATGGTCAATACATAATCGCCATCATTAGTAGAGTGTCCGTGGATAACCACTTGATTATATTAACTAAAAAATAGTTTCATGTCAAACATTATTTTTCAAAAAATTCACTGAATCCGCTCCAGTCAAATACCTTGTTATTGGCTTTTAAACGCAATTCGGCAGATGATTCATAGCGCATGGCAGCAAATATTTTATCCATATCATCAGTTCCAGTCATGGATATTTTAGGTAAATTAAATTCATCAGCAAGTTTTTCAACTTTAATATCGTAATTAATAGCGGCTGATTTTATACCAAACTTCATTGCAAGCAAAAGCGCATGGAAACGCGTCCCTACAAGATAATCCAGGGTTGATAATTTGGTCACAAGCGATTTGCCGGAAAGTCCGGATATTACTTCAATATCTGCGTTATGGTTAATTGATTTTACATATTGAGCAAATTTATTACATACCTCTAAATCAACTGAATCCTGAAATGATAAAACTTCTATTTTAATATCAGGAAAATCTTTTACAACTTGAGAAGCAAGACTTTTAAGGAGTTTATCATTCATTGTCTTAAAAGCACGAAGTTGAATTCCGATAGAATGAGTGTTAACCGTGGAAGCCAGAGGAAATGAGTATATAGGATCACACACTAATTCTGCATTGATATTCCACTTATTTAACAGTTTAAGACTGTTTTCATCCCTAACACTGACATAAGCACACTTTTTCAAAAGCACTCTTGTAATAAAAGCGGCAACTGGATTATTAACAGGTCCTATACCCTGCGCAAAAATAATAACCTGTTTATTATATCTTATACCGAGCCAGATGACCCATAGATAGTATAAAAGGCTTTTCAAACTTGTAACATCCTGAAGCAGGCTGCCGCCTCCAGATATAAGAATATCAGACTGTTTAATAACACCGGCAACTTTTGAAAAAGAAAAATTTTTAACGGCTTTAACGTAATAATTAATAGAAGTAAATCTTGGATTACCAGAAATTACAGTAACATCAGCATCAAATTCTTTAAGTTTTTGTATAAGCGTATATAAAATAGCCTCATCGCCAAAATTACCGTATCCATAGTAGCCGGAAATAACAACTTTTTTACTCATGATTAATTTGCACCGCCGCGAAAAATGTTATAAACTTCATCTTTATATGGAATTGACTTAATAGCACCAATTCCCTGTGACTGCAAACCCGCAACTATTGATGCAAGCTTTGCTGCCTCGAAAGGTGTAAAACCTTTAACAAGAGCATGCAGGAATCCACCGTTAAAAACATCACCGGCACAGGTAGTATCAATTACATCACGTGTATAAAATTCATTAAATACAATATTTCCGTTATACCCCGTGAAATAACCTCCGTCCTGCCCTGATTTAATGACAACAATGCTAACACCCATATCCCAGATTGCTTTCATAATATTTTCAACAGAGCTGATTTCCAGAATATTAACAGTATCGTGTTTTGCACTCATAAATAGCACATCAACATTTCCGATAATTTCATTAAAATATTCTCTTGCATTTTCAGGTGTTGTTATAAGTGATGAAAAATTCGGGTCATACGCGGTCATAACGGAATTATCTTTAGCGATTTGAAACGCAGTACTGACTGCCTCTTTAGCAGATAAAGAAAGTGATTGCGTAATGCCGGATGCGTATATTGCACGGGCAGATGTAATATAATCGCTTGAAATATCCTCAATTGATAACTTTGCCGGAGCAATTTTACGTCTGTAATAAGCGAATTCTTTTTCAGTAGCACTTTCATGTGCGGTAAAATAGAACCCGTTCGGATCTGTAGCTAATTTTACCTGTGAAATATCCAGCCCCTCAGCCTGCCAGCTATCAAGAAGATATTCTTTAAATGCATCATTTCCGACACGTGTTATAAAACCTACCTTTGATCCGAGGCGCAAGGCTGCTACTGCTGCAGCAAGAGCATCTCCGCCATAATATTTATGCAGACATTCTGCAGCACTTAACCTTGTATTACTTGATAATTCAATCAGACATTCTCCGATAGTAATAATATCAAGTTTTTGTTCCATTGTATTTACCCCCTGATATCAGCCAGAACACGTTTTGCGCGTTTGGTAATTTCATTATAATTAAAGCCTTCGTAAAAATCACGCCCTACACCGACAGCAAAGGCGCCTGCTTTTATATAATCATTAACTTCATTAAGCTTAACATTTCCAAGCGGAAGAACATTTAAAAAAGGCATAGGTCTTAACAAATCTTCAATATACTGAACTCCGCCCATAGCTGTTATCGGATAAATTTTAATAACAGGAATACGGGCTTTCCAGGCTGAGTATGCCTCGTTAGCAGTTGAAGTTCCGGCAATAAAAGGAATTTTACCATTTTTAGAAATTTTAACCAGATTCATCTGAAAAATAGGAGAAGAAATACTTTTTGCACCTGACTCTATTGCAACCTTTGCCTGCAATGCCGTAATTATACCGCCGGCGCAAACACAGGCACGTTTAGAAACTTCTTCTATAGCCTTATAAATCTTTGAATTTTGAACATTTATTTCCACAACCTTAATTCCGCCGTCAATAAGGGCATTTGCTGTGTTAATCACTGTATCAGGGTCATTCCCTCTTATAATGGGTAATATTTTTTCTTCAGCTAATATATTAATTAAATTTTCCTGCATAATCTATCCTTTTTTCAAAATTTATTATATCATAAAATAGAAAACGGGATAGAGTGTTATGAAAAGACTTAAATCTAAACTATTTTATATATATGCATTTCTTATACACATATTACTATCAATAGTTATTATATTTGTGTCATGGGAGTTTTTGGAATACAAAGCCTACAATTTTATGATAAAAAATGTCACGGCAAAACCGACTGCTTCCAAAGATATTGTCATAATTTCCATTGATAACCAGTCAGTATCGCGTTACAGATGGCCGTGGAAACGTGAATTATACTCATATATATTTGAATATCTTAACACTTATTCAAAGCCTAAAGCAATCGGATATGATGCCATTTTAAGCGTCCTGGATTCAGAAAATCCGGAGTCTGATGCAAGATTTTTTGCGCAGTTAAAGAAAACTCCCAATCTTGTAGTTGGTTTTATCCCGATGCGCGAAAATATTTCTATGGAAGAAACG
The DNA here is from genome assembly GCA_944323595.1 of Candidatus Gastranaerophilales bacterium. GTDB lineage: Bacteria > Cyanobacteriota > Vampirovibrionia > Gastranaerophilales > Gastranaerophilaceae > CALUVN01. Next base: position 36,578 of record CALUTF010000002.1, read on the forward strand.
GATCCGCAATTTTTAAAAGATTTTAACAAAAAATTCGGAGTAACAATCCATGACATGCGCAAAAACAAAATTCAGGGGCGCTATAACTCAATAATTCCATTCCCTGAACCTTACTTTGATTCTGTTGAAAATGCCGGTTCCGTTAAATCAACAACAGCGCTTTACGGATATTTGCAATCAGCGGACAATATAGTGAGTGTAAACGGTAAGATGTATCCGGTGCTTGCACTCAGATTATATATGATTATAAACGGTGTAAAAGAGCTTACACTTACTGACAACGAGATTATTATACCTAAAACAGGCAAAAGAATTCCGGTGATGAATTCCGGCATCGGTTCTCAAACCCTGATTACTTATAAAAAACTGATGAAAAATAGCGATTACTCGCATATAAAATATTCAGCATCAGACATTATAGACTCACTACATCTGATGAAAGAGGGTAAAAAGCCGATTATCGACCCGCACGAATTTGACGGGAAAATAGTATTTATCGGTGCGAATGCGCAGGCTGCTGCGATAGGTCCTGTCGATGCTCTTTTAACCCCTATGTCAGAAAAACATCCGGGGGTTGATATTCAAGCGACCATTCTTGATAATATAATGAATTCTGACTTTACAAAACAGTCAACAATTCTGTTTGATATCTTCTTTCTTGCACTTCTGACAGCAGGAACGATGTACTTAATCCTAAAACTAACATTTTTTAAATCTTTAATATCAGTGATTATTCTTGGCTGTATTTACACCATATTCTCTGTCATTTGCTTCAAATATAATCTTGCTGTCAATGTAATAACCCCTCTGTTATTACAATTAAGCACACTTATATTCGGATACTCTTACAGATTTATTCTCGAGGGGAGAAACAAAGAAAAAATTAAGCAGGCAATGGGAAAATATATTTCTCAGGACGTTATGAAAAACGTTGTGCAAAATATAGACGACATAAGATTAGGCGGGAAAAAAGCAGTTGTAACAGTCTTGTTTGCGGACATACGGGGCTTTACCAGCATGAGTGAAAGAATGACTGCAGAAGACGTTTCTAAAATCCTTAATGAATACTTTACAGAAATTGAACCGATAATTTCTAAATACAACGGAGTAATAAATAAATTTATCGGGGATGCTGTTATGGCTGTATTCGGCGACCCGATAGAGGACTTAAACCACCCTGTTAACGCAGTAAGATGCGCAAACGAAATGCTGAAAAAAGTCGATCAATTACAGGATAAATGGTTATTTGAGGGCAAACCCAAAATAGAAATCGGCATCGGCATAAACACCGGAGAAGCGTTTGTAGGTAATATTGGTTCAGAAAAGCGGCTTGAATACACCGTTATTGGTGATACTGTTAACCTTGCAAGCAGAATTGAAAGCTACAACAAAGTTTATAAAACAAATCTTCTGATAAGCAGTTCTACGTATTCTTACGTTAGCGGCATCGCTGATGTAATTAAGATAAGCGAAGTTACTATCAGAGGTAAATCTAAAAAAATGGACATCTATGAAGTTTTGAGGCTCTCGTAATTGGAAAATCTCGATCAAATAAGAACTGCCATAGAACTTGAAATTAAACATAAATATATAGATATAAGAGGCAGAAAACAAACATTTTCATCTTTCATTAAAAATGAAGCAATGAAAATGTATAAAAAAAATAATAAATCTCCCAAATGGGAAGTCATTGCGGAAATATTTGAGCACTACCCGTGTGACAGTGTTCAGGGACGCCGTCATGCAATTGAACGCCTGATTAAAGTCATCAAATCAGAAATTAAACAAAAAAATTCGGCAACAGCTACCGATGATACGGCAAAAACAACCAAACCTTTTTCAACAAATCCGTCGGAAGTTGATGTAATGTATGTCAAAGGAGTTGGGCCTAAACTTGCGTATAAACTTAATAAAATGGGCATTTATACTGCGCAGGATTTAATTATGTATTTTCCCAAAAGACATATAGATTATTCAGCGCGTACACTTATACGCGATCTTAAAGAGGGGGAAAATACAACAGTTTTCGGGTATATTAAATCAGTTTCGGCATTTAATTCTAAAAATAATCTGTCTGTTGTGAAAGTTGTCATATCTGATGAAAGCGGCAATCTTGAATTAGGCTTCTTTCAGGCTAAATCAAACAGATTTATGCTTGAAAGAATTAAAGCACAATTTCCTGTTCACGCCGGAATAATGGTTTCAGGAAAAGTTAAATTAAACAATTACAATAAAAAACTTACTATTGATAAACCGTCATATTCGATTATGACAGGTGAATTCCTGGAAAATTCAAATTCCAATCTGAATATAGGCAGAATTGTTCCGATATATACAGTCACAGAGGATTTGAGCATAAAAACACTCAGGCGTGCAATATTCAACGCTATAGAACTTTATAATGACAAAATTCCTGATATTCTGCCTGATGACTTAATTCAAAAACACGGGCTTTTAAATAAAAATATGGCAATTCGACAGATACATTTTCCGGAATCACAAGAACTGCTTGAGCGTGCAAGATTTAGTCTTATTTTTGAAGAACTGTTTATTGTACAGCTCAAACTGGTTAGGTTGCGCGAAAATGCAAGACACAGCGCATCTTCACTTGCTCTTGAGGTACAGCAAAACGGACTTGTAAGACAATTTATTGACAATTTGCCTTTTGAATTAACCGGCGGACAGAAAAAAGCAGTAAACGAAATTCTTGCTGATATGACCTCGGAAGAACCTATGCAAAGGCTCTTACAGGGGGACGTTGGCAGCGGGAAAACAGTTGTCGCAACAATTATGCTTCTTGCCGCGGTCGAAAACGGGTATCAGGGAGCTATTATGGCACCTACAGAAATTCTTGCACAGCAGCACTATAATAACCTCACCCAGTGGCTAACCCCAATGGGTTTAAGTGTAGGGCTATTTCTTGGTTCTCAAGGGAAGAAAGTCAGAAGTGAAATGCTTACAAATCTGAAAAACGGTCAAATGCACATTGCAGTCGGCACACATGCATTAATTCAAGATACTGTGGATTTTGCAAATCTCGGGGCAGTAGTGGTTGATGAGCAGCACAGATTCGGAGTTAAACAGAGAAATATTCTCCGCAAAAAATCCCACAATCCCCAAATGTTAACAATGACCGCAACACCTATTCCGAGAACTCTTGCTCTCACAGTTCACGGGGATTTGGATTTAACTATTATAGATGAATTGCCAAAGGGTCGACTTCCTATTAAAACAAGCTTGACAACCTCGCATAGAGGGGTATATGACCTTATAAAACATGAGGTCGAAGCAGGAAGACAGGCTTACGTTGTCTACCCGCTTATCGAAGAAAGTGAAACTCTTTCGGCAAAAGCTGCAACAATTGAAGCCGAAAAATTACAAAATGAAGTGTTTCCGCAATTTAAAATAGGACTTCTCCACGGAAAACTTAAAAATGATGAAAAAGAACAGGTTATGGCAGATTTCAAAAATAAAAAATATGATATTCTCGTATCCACAACGGTCGTAGAAGTCGGGGTTGATGTACCAAATGCCACAGTTATGGTCATAGAAAATGCAGAAAGATTCGGACTGTCACAGCTGCATCAGCTTCGCGGGCGCGTAGGACGGAATGACCTGCAATCATACTGTGTTCTTGTAACCGCATCAAAATCACAGGAAACACGTGAACGCCTCAATATAATGACTCAAACAAATGACGGCTTCGTAATAGCTGAAAAAGATTTACAACTGCGCGGTCCCGGAGAATTTCTCGGAACACGCCAGAGCGGTCTCCCCGATTTAATAATATCAGATATTGTGCGTGATGCCAAAATACTTGAACTCGCCAGAAATGAAGCCATTGACTTTGTTAAAATGCGCGATATGAATGCTTATCCGGCATTAAATAATGCCACTTCCCTCCAATTATTCACAGGTTTAGACGTATAAACGTAATGTTTTGTAACATTTTTTCAATAAATATACCATATTTTTATAAAAAATGTTATAATAGTAATATAGGGAAAACCCAGATTACACGCGAACAATAATCTACTTACGAATGTGCTAATGTAAAGAATTGTAACGAAATTACATTATATACGCAATTATTTAAAACGTATATACTTTATATATATAAAGCACGAGTAAACTAAGGAGATGAGTTTATGGCATTCATTCAAGCAGTTAGACCCGGAGGATGGGGTAAATTTAGCACCCCGGCGGTAATTAACAAAACCAATATTATTGGCAGCTTCAATAACAGCTATGGCGGCGGTTTTGGAGTCGGTATGCCGATGTATGGAGGCGGAATGATGATGGGCGGCTGCACAATGGATTACGGATGCTGTGGTGGCGGCGGCGGAATGAAACCGTTCTGGGGTGGATTTTTAGGCGGCTTCCTTGGCGGCATACTTAACTTCTTTGGCGGAGGCGGCGGCAGTCGAGTAAGCGACTCCTCATCTGTCTACGCCTACCAGCAAGGTCCTGGAGGAGGTGGCAATGACGTTGACGGACTCCAGAAACTTCTTGGCAAGGACTATAATGTATCATTCTTGAATGGAGAATATGCTGTCAAAGATAAAGATGGTAATATTCTGACAGGTAAAACACCTCAAGATATTATTGATCAGATTAATGGCGGCGGTACAACTACAGGTGCGGCAACACGTGTTGGAGGTTCCGGAACTGGCACTACACCTACAGGCAAAGACCAACTTGCAGAGGAATGCGCAAAATTTAATGAAAAATATACAGGTCAAGGTGCAAATCTTGAAGTAATTACAGACCCGAATGATCCTAACAAAAATGAGTATAAATTGACATATACAACTACAGATAAGGATGGCAAACCAAAACAAGAAACAGCAACAGTAAAAACAGTCATAGAAGCTGAAAATCTATTAAGCTCAAAGGGCATTAAACCGAGTGGCGGAACAGGAGCCGCAGGCGGAACCGGTAACCAAGGTGGTACAGGAGCTGCTGGAGGCACAGGCGGAGCTGGCGGAGCCGGTAACAAAGGCGGCGGAACAGGCACAGTATCACCGGAAGCAGACTTTGAAAAATTGCTGAATAAGTCTAAGTTCCCAGATTGGTCTTACGACCCGCAAAAAGGTCTGACTATCAATGGTAAAACTTACAAAACACCTGAAGATGCATACAAAGATCTAAAAGGATTTAATACAGTCGGCAGCAACGGGTTTGATCTGAACGCACTGAATAATCAGGCAGTTGATGTAATTGACCACGACGATAAAGTCGGTGACATAATAGGAAAAACTGCAACTGTATCAGGAAGCACAATGACAATTAACGGTCACACCTACGAAGTTGTATCAGGCGGCGGTGATGCAAATCACATCTACTTAAAAGATACAAATCCAACTAAAACTGGCGCAGGTAATCAAGTATACATCCTTGAAAAAGGAGCTGACGGCAAATACAGATTAAGCCAATATGAAGATACAACAAATACAGAAGGCTATGGTATAGCAGCACACCCTGGATTTAACGCATAAATTTAAAAATAAACATACAAAGGCGGGACTTGAAAAGGTTCCGCCTTTTTGGTCTTATAGAACAAAATAAAACCTGTCATTCTGAGGGCTTTAGCCCGAAGAATCTCTTTTATTTAGATACTTCGCTAACGCTCAGGATGACGCAATTTTGAAAATTTTGGGCGTGATTTGCTATGTAAAGCCCCGCATCTTTTATATTTACAAAATCCTGAAAAAATCGTATAATTGATTACACACATAAAGAAAGGAGTGTTTATTATATGGAAGACTTAAGAGTAGCAATTGGCTCAGACCATGGAGGCTTTTTCTACAAACAAAAAATTATTGAATATTTAAAATCACGCAATATACCTTATATTGATGTTGGAACACACACACGTGAAGCATGCGACTATCCTGTAATTGCCCGTGACGTTGCAGAAATGGTAATATCCGGACGTGCAAATCGCGGAATTTTAATCTGCGGTACAGGTATTGGGATGTCAATTGCAGCAAACAAAGTTCATGGCATAAGAGCTGCATTATGCGGGGATACTTATTCTGCAAGAGTATCCAGAGCACACAACAATGCCAATATTCTGTGCTTAGGTGAACGCGTCATAGGCGAACATCTTGCACTTGACATTGTTGATATATGGCTTAAGTCTGCCTTTGAGGGTGGGACAAGACACGCACGCAGAGTCGGTATGATTGAGTAAGGAGGAGTGGTGGAAGATTTAACTTCACAAAAACTTGCCTGCATAATTGCAAGAGTACTTGATGATAAACTTGCAAAAGATATAACTATACTGAATATAAGTAATGTTTCATCTCTGGCAGATTTTTTTGTAATAGCAACTGCGGATTCTACACCGCATGTAAAAGCACTTATGGAAGAAGTTAAAGATAGAATAAAAACTCTCTTCTCAAGACTCCCTGCCCGAATGGAAAATGATGCTAAAAATCGCTGGAATCTTCTGGATTACGGAGATGTTGTAGTTCATATTCTCCATAAAGATGAACGGGAAACCTACGCCATTGAAAAATTTTGGAGCAATGCTTTCAGCATTTCGGAATCCGAGTGGAAAGAGGCTTCAAAAGAGTATTCACAGTATAAATAACATTTTTACAAGCCCTGAATTAGCAGGGCTTGTTACATTTCTAAACGATTTTACAAACGGGGAAAAATAGGCTAGAATATAAGCATGGAAAATATTAATAAAGATTTAGGACAAAAAATTAACGATGCCATCATGGCTATGGCAAAAGATCCGCAAAATGCGGAACATTATCATACACTTTCAGAGCTTTATCTTGAGCAGCAGGACTATGACAAGGTAATGTCTGTTCTGGAAAGTTTATTGACTATTCACCCGAAAGATGTTCAGGCTCTTGTCGGTATGGGTACAATGTGGTTTTATGAAAAGGATTTTAGAAAATCCCTTTCATATTACAATAAAGCTCTTGAAGTTAACCCGAAAAACTACCTTATTTATTACAACATAGGTAATGTGTTTGCGGAATGGAAAAACTTTGACAAAGCTTTGTTCTATTACAACCGTGCAATTGATTTAAATGCTACAAATCCGGAAATTTATAATGCAATTGCCCTGTTGTATTATGATTTTAACAACTATATTGAGTCAAAAGCATACTATGAAAAAGCTCTTTCTCTGGACCCTGAAAACATAACGGCTCTAGTTGATATGGGTAATGTCTGCTTTAAACTTTTTGACTATGAAACTGCACTGGAACTTTACAAAAAAGTTTTTGTGTTGAATCCTGATAACAAAATCGTTGCTATTTGCATAGGAAACACTCTGACTCTTATGAGAGACAGAGAACATGCATATAACTACTTTGAAAAAGCTCTTACTATGGAGGGCGACAATTATAAAGCCTATATTTGCTATGCTATGGCACTATCTGAGTTTCAGGAATACGATATAGCAGTTGAAATGTACAAAAGAGCTATTAATGCAAATCCTAAAGAGATTAATGCTATTATTTTGCTGGCTAACCTTTATACAAACTTTAACCAGCTGGATCAGGCGATGGAATTGTATAAGGAAGCCCTAAAGATTAAACCGACGTCTGCTGAAACGTATATGCTTCTCGGTAATGCTCACTATCTTAAAGGCGAAATTGAACAGGCAATTGCATCTTACCGTGCTTCTATGAAAATTGAACCTGAAAACGATGAATTTAAACTCATTTACCTGCAAATCGTTGATGAATACATAGACAAAAAACGTGCAGGAGAACTGGAGGTACACTAATGTACCCTGCTAATAGAGATTTTAATAAACCGTTTATGATTGAACGCATAATTGCATCTCTCAGTTATTTAACTGTGGGATTTGTCGGATGCGCCTGGCTTATAATTTCGAAATTTGCAGGTCTAAGATTAACAAAATTTTTGACATTCCATGTCTTTCAATCAATATTTTTGTCTATAGGATATGTCCTGCTTTCATTTTTAATAACTTTTATAGTTCAATTTTTGAGCATAATTCCAATAGTCAATAAGATTACTATGCAGGTGATATTTTTGTTAAATATGCCAATTCTGGTTGGTTACTCTATAATACAAATATTCATATACGGCATAATGCTTTACTGTATAATAACATCATTCGCAGGTAAATATACCAAAATACCTTATGTTTCAGATATAATAGGTTATAACGTCAGATAAAAAAATCCGCCTTTTTGCCGGCGGATTTTTTGTCTATGGGACTGTCGGATGTTCATTTAATTTATAAAAACTTTTAACTGCTTTCAGTAGATTAGCCGGCTTTTTAATATTTTCGGGATCCTGAAATATATTTTTTACATCATCCTCATCATAAACGTATTCTGCAAGAATTTCATTATTAAAAGAACTATAAATTTTAGTTTTAGCAAGATACTCCATCTGTGAAGCAGTGTAATCTTTATCTTCCGATTCAACCGCATTCATAATGCGGCAGTAGTCTGCTGCAAGAGTGAATAACCTTATCTTTGAATCTTTTGTAGAACGGCTCCAATCTTTAGGATTCATATAAAATTTATAAATACCATCTTCATATTTATAGTCTGTAAATACTGTTGAAATAGCACTTCGCATCTGGTCTTTTATTGAAAGTTCGGCTTTTTCTTTTAATATTTGAAGATTAGCGCTGCCCTCGGGAGTTTTAGCATAAGACATAAAAAGTCCCAAAAACAGGAGAAATATAGTAATAATAAGTATTATCCAAAATGTAGGAGCTAGTAATGACCAAATAAGCCCCTGTCTTGACTGAGATTCATGAAAATCTTCCATATCCTGCCAATCACGTGCATCATAAGCCCATTTGTTGCCTTTAATACCGCAGATGACCGCAAAATACGGAAGAGTACCGGTAATAAACGCAGGAATTGCCCATAGAGTTTTCTTTGCCGGCACCTTATTCATAAGCCCCCATATCCATGTTCCCCAAAAAGCGCCCCAGTTAAATTTCGCCATATCTCTATTGTAATTTTTTCCGGTTATTTTACCTTTGATAGACGCGAATAGAATGAGGAGAGCGAGTTGTGCGTAACACATAAAATATGAGCCTAACTTTAACGCCTCATAGGCAATTGCAAGGTGCAAAGCAATAAATGCACAGAAAAACAAAATATATGTAAATAACGTATTTGCTTCTCCTGTAATATCTGCAAAACGCTTAACAAAGTTTGCAAAGTTCATATAAAAGGAAAGGGGCAGTGCTATTAAATAAAGCAAAAGCGGCACAAAAGCAGATGAAGTAAACATATTGCCTACATCTCCGCTTAGTGCAGAGCCATTAAATATTGAAGTAAATATCAAAGGCAAAGTCAAAACTGTACCGAGTATTGTTATATACATGCAGTTAACTATAAATTCTGCCCTGCCGATGATGCCGGTACATTTAAGCAAATTTCTTGTTTGGCTGTCAAAAGTCATAAAAAATCCTCCAATTATACATATTTGGAGGATAGCATATTATGCAACATAGTAACATCAACTATTTAACTGAAAGTACGACAGCATTTGAAAGCGGAATACCGCCTGCGACTTTCGGATTATTTACAATATTACCCTTAACATACATTACTGTGGAACCGCCGCCGTCAAGATTAATAGCGTTAGTACAGCCGATACTTTGCATAAAATTTGCGAGTTCAAAGAGAGTCAAACCGACGGATGCGCCCTCTCGTCCGTCAACAGCGACAAGAATAAGCCTGTTATCAGCTGTGTAACCGATTGCACTGCGAGGATTACGTCCTGTGATGGAATGCAGCTTTTGCGCAGTTATATCTACAAAAACTTCACCATCTTTCAGAAGATAAGGTCCACCGCTTATGATATGCTTAACATTTTTCCACTCAGGAAGAGTCTTAACATCGAGTTTAATTTTTTTACCAACTTCAAGAGTACCTACTAGTGATTTAGGACCAACTATGACATACCCGTCAGCTGGTATTGATGCTGTTGATGCAGAAACTGATATTATTTTATCATTGCTCACAGCCACCTGCCAGCCGTATTTAGGACTCTTTGGAGCACTGGTTCCCCAATCCGGAGTATAAAGCAATGTATGCGTTGATAGTGTTCTATGCTGATTTATATTATCAACTTTAATTATTTTACCATCAGATTTAACCTTAGCGTCAAGACTAACCCTTGCAATATCAAAACCATCCTCAAACACACCTAAAGCTACTCTATCGTACATTGGACCTGTCATCAGTTTTCCATCTATCATTAAAGTTCCAATAGGAACACCCGTCTGGGGTTTAAAGTAAGTACCGTTTAATGCAACTATTGAAGAACTCTTCTTTGCGATATTTTTAATGGTTCGCCTGCTATTAAGTTTGTCTGAGGCAAGTTCTGGCTTTATAACAAGCCCTCCTAGTTTTAAATCTGCCTCTACAATATTAATTCTTACAGGGCGACCGCTAAAGTATTTTGTAACTTTAATATGCTTTACCCCTCGCTCGACGTCATTTATTGCAGCTTTCGGATATTTATCACGTACCGATTTATTGAACTTTTCTTCCTTTAGTTCCGGAGATAATTCCTCCATAATCTGCTGCCCGACGCTCATGTTAATTTTATGTACAGCGGCACTCGCAACTCTGACCTCGTCAGACATTGCGAGCACCCAAACTTGTGAACACGCGAGTAATCCTATTATCGAAATGTTAAATAACGTTCCGATAATATTTGCCATTTCTTTTCCGTTTAACCCGTACGGGCGTGATAATATAGTATCCATAGTGCCACCTGTTATTGTCTTGTAGTACGCGGATACCTTTTTTATTTTAGAGTGGTGCGGGGAATAACACTCATCAGAAACCTAAATAACCATTAGGGACTTCCTACTACTATTGTAACATATTTTTAATTAAATGTCAAGTACCTGAAAGATATATTTGACAATATTTTTGGGGTATTTTATGGTGTAAATAAGACACTATATAAGGATATTAAAGGTATTAGTCTAAATCGACAGGCTCACGCAAGATTTTATCAATAGCTTCCCTCGCTGTAAACACAAGCCATTCAGGCACATTGTCTATAGTAGTAAATTGACGTAAGACATCAACAGTACGCTTAAAACTGCGCACAATATCGCCCTCTCCGACATCAAGAGATTCTGCAATAGTTTCCCATTCAGCACCGTCTACCCAGAGTTCAATTAAAGAACTGAAAAACGGATTTATATACAAAGGAGCTTCAACAGAATACCTTTTTTGAACTTTGTCAATTTTTCTTCTGATATTTCTTATAAGATTAAGAGATTTTCTGACAGGTTCAGAAAGCGGCAAACCATACATCATATCAGAACGTTGTTCTTCAGTAGTAATCGCAGAGATAACAGCCGCAAGCTGTGCCGGAGAAAGATTTTGAAGTGCATCCGAGAAAATAACCTGTGACAAATACAATTCATTCTCAGAACGAATTTGTGATGTTGTTTTGCCCCAATCCGTCGGATAGTCATCTTTCAAATATCCAAAATCAATAAGTACGCTTCTGTGTGCAAGAAATTTATTCCAGAAAATATCACGCTGGCGATCCATTTCCTTTTGTAGCTTATTTTGCCGTGAGTAAATTCTCGCAAGCACTTCAACATTTTTAGAATGCTTTTTGTATAGTTTACAGGTGTCGCATCTAAAATTGTGCATTTGAGCAAGGAGTTCTTTATTTTGCTGACCGAATTGAATTACCTCTTCAGAAAGCGGTCTGTTTTTGTTTTTTTCCTGTTTAAGAATTTTTTTGTATGTTTGTCTGTTCTGAACATAAATATGGCGCATTTTATCGTATTCATGCAAATCAGAATCCGACAACTTGAACGGACAGACAAACTCCCTCTGCTTAATTTCATTTTCATTGAGTTCGTATTGTTTTAAAAGCGGCTGCAATCTGGAACCGGATGAAAAGTAACCGAAGCTTTTCAATATTAGCTCTTTAGCCTCTTCAAGACTAAAACGTTGAAGCAGGTTCAAAACCATAGAATAACTTGGTGAAAAACGGCTTTCAAGGGGATTAGCATCACTCAGAACCAGTTCAGCAACCTCCTCAGGAGTTTGGAAAGGCGTACCAACGACCACCACGTATCCTACCTCATCCATACCACGACGGCCAGCTCTTCCAGACATTTGCAAAAATTCGCTTGCCGTAAGCATTCTGTGTCCGCTGTCGGTACGTTTGCTTGTAGAACTTATAACTGTTGTACGCGCAGGCATGTTAATACCTGCTGCAAGGGTTTCAGTTGCAAAAACAACTTTAATCAGACCTTTTTGGAATAATTTTTCAACTAAATTTTTCCACGCCGGCAAAAGTCCAGCATGGTGGGAAGCAACTCCACACATCAGGTAATCAAGATGTTTGTTGTTATATAAATGAGGATACTCAGCAATATACTCATCAATAAATTGTTTAATTTGTGCCTGTTCATCCCGCGTAATCAATTCAAGAGAAGCACAGCGTTCCATTTGTTCATCACACTTTTTACGGGAAAACGTAAAGTATATAGCAGGTAGCATATCATTCCGGGCAAGATTACGAATTACATCGTTGACAGGCGACTTAGGCGATTTTCTTTTTCCGCGGTGGAATTCACGTTTTTCCGGTTTAATCTTTTTATTCAATTGCCCGCTAGGGGTCAGGAGCGGAAGTAACTTATTAGGCTGTGATGAATCAAAATAGAAAAATCTCAACGGAACAGGTCTGAAATCAGTATCAACAAGCTCTGTTTTGGAGTGTACCGTATTAATCCAGTCTGTAAGTTCCTGCGCATTCGCAACTGTTGCAGACAAAGCGATAATTTGAACATTCGTAGGACAGTAGATAATACTCTCTTCCCAAACAGTTCCGCGCTGCTCGTCATTCATATAGTGAACTTCATCAAGAACAACGTACTTTACATCTTTCATATTATCAGCAACAGCACCGAAATTTGTTCCGTAAAGCATATTTCTGAAAACTTCCGTTGTCATTACGACAATTTGAGCGTTTCTATTAATAGAAGTATCACCCGTCAAAAGCCCGACTTTATCCTGACCGTATTTTTCACCAAAATCGTAATATTTCTGGTTAGATAAAGCTTTCAACGGAGTAGTGTAGAAGACCCTCAATCCTTGCTCAAGCGCCCTATGAATTGCATGCTGGGCAATAACAGTTTTACCTGCACCGGTCGGAGCACAGACAACAACACTTTCTCCACTGTCTATACAATTGCAGGCATCTTTTTGAAAATCATCCAGTTCAAACGGAAATTCGTACATCTTAATCCTTTAAAACAGCTGTATTTGCTCTTATTATGCACTAAAAATTATCAAATGTAAAATTATTAACTTTTCTAAAAAAGCCCCCTGCGCGGGAGCTTTTTAAAATATTATATTTTATCAAATCCTGTATATTTTCTAAGCACTTCCGGAATGATAATAGTTCCGTCAGCCTGCTGGTAATTTTCAACAATAGCCGCAAAAGTTCTGCCGACAGCAAGCCCTGAACCGTTAATAGTATGAACAAACTGAACCTTACCGGTTTCTTTGTCACGGTAGCGGATATTTGCACGTCTTGCCTGATAATCACCATAATTAGAGCAGCTGGAAATTTCTTTATAAGTACCGTAAGACGGCATCCAAACTTCTAAATCCCAGCATTTGTTAGCAGAAAATCCGATATCTGCAGTACAAAGAGCTTCACGGCGATATGGAAGTTCTAAAAGCTGGAGCATTTTTTCGGCATCCTCAGTTAACTTTTCATGCTCATCTTTGCTTGATTGAGGTGTGCAAAGTTTAACCAATTCAACTTTATTAAACTGGTGGACACGGATTAAGCCTCTGGTATCTTTACCAGCAGAGCCAGCTTCACGTCTAAAACAAGGAGTATAAGCAGTCATGTACATTGGCAAATCATCTTCTGAAAGAATTTCACCGGCATATATGTTTGTAACAGGAACTTCAGCTGTCGGAATCAGATATAAATCTTCATCGACACATTTATACATATCTTCTTTGAATTTCGGAAGCTGCCCCGTTCCTGTCATTGTTGCTGCATTAGCCATAAACGGCGGTAGAATTTCTTCATAGCCCTGCTCACCCGTATGGTAATCAAGGAAGAAATTAATAATTGCACGTTCTAACTTTGCACCTTTTCCGCGATAAAGTGTAAAACGGCTTTGTGAAAGTTTTACACCGCGCTCAAAATCAACAAGATTTTTTTCTTCACACAAATCCCAGTGTGCTTTAAATTCAAAGTCAAATTTACGTGGTTCGCCCCACTTGTAAACTTCTACATTATCATCTTCCGATGCACCTACCGGTGTAGTTTCATCAGGAATATTAGGGATGTGAAGAAGTATATCGCGCTGCTTAGAGTCTAATTCCGTTTGTTTTTCCTCTAATGCTTTGATTTCATCACCGATTTTACGAACATCTTCCTGAATAGTATCCGTATTTTCGCCTTTTTTCTTCAATTCACCGATTTTTTGAGATTCAGATTTTCTCTTTGCACGTAATTCATCAGCCTGCGTCTGAATTTTGCGGCGTTCAACGTCTATTTCTATAACTTCATCAATAGATAATTCAGGATTTCTGCGTTTTAAAAGTTCATTAATCTTATCAGGATTCTCTCTAATCAATTTGATATCAAGCATCTGTAAAACCTCTTTCTTATATATTCTTCAAGCAAAATAATTCTAATTCAAATACAAGTATTAATCAAGAATTAAATAGCTTAAAATAAATCTTTGGATTGATAGACTTTACATCAAAATGTTTTATAATGAAAATGAAGGGATAGAGTGTGTATGTTTAAAAAATTAGCATCAAGACTCAGAAAAGAGAATAAAGCAGTAAATGAGAATATTTCATGCCCAATAGAACGGAGCGGAAATGAATTTATGGACGGCTTGACTAAAAAAGCAGTGAGGCTCTACGAAAAGGAGTGTGACATAAAAAACTTTTCCAAACTTGTGCTCTCCAATCCTGAGAATATGAGCCATAACGAAATGGTTCAGGAGCTTTTTGAAGACGGCGTCGCTGATCCTTTTGTTGACGAAAAACTTTCTATGCTTGCTGATAACAAAAAGTTTTTGAGAGATTTAGGTCTGTTATAAATTTGAAATTATAGCATCTGTGAATTCAGTAGTTGATGCGCGGCCACCCAGATCTGCAGTACAAATTCCTGATGCCAGGGTCTTAAAGAGTGCTTTTTCAATTTTTTCCGCATACACAAATTCATTCATATATTTAATCATTTCTACTGCAGAAAGCAAAAGGGCAGCAGGATTTGCTTTATTGAGTCCCTTTATATCAGGTGCAGAACCATGAACCGGTTCAAATACAGCGTAATCAAGTCCGATATTTGCCCCTTGAGCAACACCAAGCCCGCCAATCAACCCCGCGCATAAATCCGAAACTATATCTCCATACAAATTAGGTAAAACAAGCACATCAAACTGCTCAGGTTTTTGAACAAGCTGCATACAAAGATTATCTACAAGGATTTCTCTCTTTTTAATTTGCGGATAATTTTCTGCAATTTTCCTGAAAGATTCAAGAAATAATCCGTCAGAAAGCTTCATTATGTTTGCCTTAGTAACCACACACACCTCATTGCGATTATTATTCACTGCATAATCAAAGGCAAATTTACAAATTCTCTCTGACGCCTTGCGTGTTATGACTTTAATACTTTCTGCAGTATCCACATCAACCTGTCGTTCAATACCGGCATACAAATCTTCCGTATTTTCTCTCACAACAACAATATCAACATTGTCAAACTTTGTTTTGACATTAGGCAAATTCTTGCATGGTCTTAAATTTGCATATAAATCCAATTCTTTGCGTAACTGCACATTGACAGAACGGAAACCTTTGCCGATAGGAGTTGTAACAGGGGCTTTTAAGGCTATTTTATTTTTTTTGATTGAATTCAAAACACGTTCCGGAAGTGGAACTCCTTCTTTTTCAATAACATCTTCTCCCGCAGTCTGCACATCCCAATTTATTTTTAATCCGCTTGCGTCAATTATTTTTACAACAGCATTTGAGATTTCCGGACCAATGCCGTCACCGTTGATTAATGTAACATTTTTCATATAATTTGCCCCGTAATTTATTTAATACACAAATTATACCCATAGGACAACGGTTTGTAAAGTCAACGTGACTCTGGTGGACCAGCTGCATCAATTTTCTCTTTCCAAGCAGCAATAATTTTGTCTTCAATAGTTTTTAAATCTGCATCGCCATATTTAGAAGAATTTCTTGGCATGTGTATGTAACTCCATGCTGCCCTAATATGTTCAGGAGTATCTATCGGATATTTTTTATTTACATTGTCTGCAAAAGTAACATTGCCGTATTAGTGCAAACCTCTGTTGCGGTAAACATCTGTTCTTTTCTTCATATTGACATATTAACAGAATATGGGCAAAATTTTATTCACGAAAAGTATTAAGAAATATTAACAAAATCCGCAGAAAAAGCAATTTGAGGATAAAAAAAAACTTTATATAAACAGGTAAGGAAAAAAAGGTAGGTTAATAGTTATGAGTGTAGGTTCAATAGGCTGGAAAGCACTTTACAATGCAGCAAGAGGTTACGCAAAACGTGCAGGACAATTGTACCCCGGTTTTGTAACAGGGACAGCAAACGATGTAATGTCTGCAGCAATGAAAAGTCGTATTAAAAACAGAGCTGCTGCAAATGAAAGCTGGTTTAAGGCCGTAAAGGGCGGTTTTAAAGATGGGATACTTGCTGCAGAAAAATATAACAACAAAA
Organism: Candidatus Gastranaerophilales bacterium; assembly: GCA_944323595.1. GTDB lineage: Bacteria > Cyanobacteriota > Vampirovibrionia > Gastranaerophilales > Gastranaerophilaceae > CALUVN01. The sequence continues at coordinate 53,341 of CALUTF010000002.1, forward strand.
TTATTGCAAAAAATGGAGGCAGTGTCTGGAAAACATTAAAACACAACATTGCTACCATTCCATCTCAAATAGCAAAAGGCTGGCGGGTTGGCGGTGCCAGAGCAGCAGGTCTTGGCAAGAGTAAATTTTTGGGAAGTTTAAAAGGTGCAATGAAAGGCATTGGAACAAGAATGCCTTTGATAGGTACTTTAATTCTTGCAGCAACCTCTTTGCCGGACATATTTAAAGCAACGGCAAACGAAGGCATAGTTTCAGGAGGAGCCGAAGCTGTAAAAGTAGCAGCAAGAGTAGGTGGCGGTACACTTGGTGCAGCAGTCGGAACAGCAGTATTAGGACCAATTGGAGGCTTTGTTGGTTATGCTGTTGGTGACTGGATTACCAAGAAAATAGTTGGCGCAAGCTATTCAGAACGAAAATACGAGCAAGATCAAAAAATTGCTGAAGAAGTAGAAAAACTGGCGGAAGAAAAAGCTGCGGCTGCAACAGCTGGATACCAGCAAGTACCGTTCGCTGGCGGATATAATCCGTTTCAGATGATGCAGATGCAACAATTAATGGGCAATGGAGGCAATATCTTTGAACAGGATATCTTTGGTAATCCGTTTGCGTACACAGCGGAGCAGCCACCTGTAGATAATCCGGTTAAAGATGAGGAAAAAACAGAAAAATAAAATATACATCCAATCAATTACCCCAATCCACGGCAAGTCTTGAAAAAGGTTTGCCGTTTTAACTTTTTGTAACAAAAGGGCAATTTTTAAATTAGTAAATACTTTATATATATAAGGGAAAATTAATTCACGGGGAAATCATGTCTGGAAAAATTACAGTTGCAAAACCGCAATATAATAAAGAAAATGTTGAAAAAATAGTCAGATATGCCAACTATTCAGAAGTAAATCCAACAGAAATCGGACCGACAGACGGATTAGCATTTATGGCAGGTGCCGAGCTTATGGGAAAGGGTAAAAACTGGTGGAGCACAAATAAAGGACATAGAGTTCAATCATTTAAACAAACCATAACCCCTGATTTAAGCAAAACAAAAGATTTCGTTATTGATTTTAAGAAAAATCCTGGCAACACTATTATGACAGGATACAGACAACAAAAAGTTAACAGCATGCTGAAAATCACACCAAAGGCACCAGTCATACCTGAGGGTGCTGCTGTTACTACAAAAATGCAAAACGCACAGGTTATAGCTGATAAATATAAAGATGTAAGAAGACTTCTTGAAGAAGCACAAACTCTCAAAGGCGATGCATTAAAAACTGCAACAAAAAATATAGAAATAGCGCAGGCACAGGCTAAATATAATGTGCACCTTGCAAAGATGAATGGTGAAATAAAACCTATAAACACATTTGGAAAGGTAAAAAGATATGTAGCAAAGAAAAGCGGCGCATCAGCTATAAAAAGTAAATACCTTAAAACTGCAGCAAATTCCTCCAAATTAAGAACATTAAGCAAATGTGCTAAGGGGGGCAATGCACTTTTTGCAGTAGTTTCAGCCGGTGTTGCAGGATTGGAAGTCTACAATACTTATAAAACACTCGGTAAAGAAAGCGGCAACAAGCAACTTGTAAAAAGTACAGTAAATACTGCGGCAGATGTAGGAGGATGGATTTTAGGCGCAAAAGCCGGTGCAGTTGCCGGTGCAGCAATTGGTTCATGTATACCTGTTCCTGTAGTTGGAACAGTTGTCGGCGCAATAGTCGGAGTAGGCTGCGGACTTTTAGGAAGCTGGTTAGCAGGCAAAGCAGCAAGAGCAGTAACAGGTCCGTCAGAAATTGAACTGGCTGAAAAGAAACAAGCTGAACTTGCAATGAATGACCCTGAAGTTATGAATAATTTACTTGGAGCTGCAGCACAACGCTGCACAGATGAGTTAAGCAGCGGAGTTGTAAGTGAAGACACACAAAGTATAGCTGTTGCCTATGATGATGTCTACGAAACATTTTTAGATCAAAATCAAGAGCTCATGGCAGATGCAGACACGCCAAGCGAAACACAAGAGTCAGCTGCAACACAAAATGTTGAAACAGATACAAGAACAGAGGAATCCTCTGCTGCTGAAACAGTTGAACACAATGAGCCAACACAAGAGGAAGACAGCACAACACATTCACAATCCTCAAGCACAAGCTTACTGGCTGATGCAGGCTCAAAATCAACAGAAGAAGAAAGAGCAGAAGAAGCAAACGAAAAAAGTGAACAAAAATCCTCATCAGATACAAAAGTAAAAAATAAAGAATTAAGCAATATACTAGCTAGACTTAGTGCTCTTGTTGGATATAATCCATCAGTCGATGCAACATATACATCAGGATTTAATCCAATAATGCCAATGCCGTTTGGATTTGGATACAGCTCAATGCCAACAGGTTTTGGTTTTAACCCGATGATGAATAATTTTAACTTGTTTCCTCAATTTGGATATATGGCGTAATTAAAAAAGGTCTGATTTTCATCAGACCTTTTCTTTAAAATTTAGGAAGATTGAAGTCGCGCTCTGCAATTGAAGCCGTGCATTCAAGAATTTCGTCAAGAAATTTTGATATTGCTCTTTCCATTGAAATCACTTCCTCTTTAAGCGCCTGAAAACTTTCGTCTTTCACTTCACGCAGTGCACTGTCGAATAATTTGTCGTGATACATAACTTACATACTCCTATTTATTATTTACATACATAATATCGGCACTTTTTACAGTAAACTTTAAGTATTTAACAATATTGTTACAAAATTTATTATTTATGAGATATTTTTTTTCTTTTAAAGTAAAATTATAGAATGATGCGTCTGATTAGCGCAGGAAGGTAAATTTATTAATATGATGACGGATTTTCAATTGACAAGCTATGACTATTACTCCAGCAGAAGGGATATGGAAGTCATTTCAAATATAGTTGATGCACTTAATAAAATTCTTGAAGAAGACAAGTGCCAAACGCAACCGCTGTTTTTGAAAATATCTGAAAATCTTATCCTGAATATTGCAAGAAAAGTTGTACTGGATAAGAAAAAGACTTTTCTCATTGGTATTACCGGTGAAAGCGCATCCGGAAAAACCGTCTTTGTAGATAATACAATCAAAGCCTGCGTTAAAGATAAAAAAGAAGGTATCTATACAGTAATCAGATGTGACGATTACTACAAAGATACTTCAAAAGAACTTCTTGAAGCAGGTAGCTATGAGGAATTATTTAAAACAGGCTTTAGCTTTGATACACCCGACGCAATCAATCTTGATTTAATGAAAGAGCATCTGGTTTCACTTAAAAACGGTGAAACAATTAAATCTCCGAACTATAACTTTGTAACATGCGTATCAGATCCTGACGGTGAAGTCAAAAAACCTGCCAAAGTTGTACTCACGGAAGGTCTGTATGTCTTAAATGAAGGGTTGCGTGAAATTATGGATGTAAAAGTCTATGTGTTCACACCGCTCGAAGTTCTTAAAGACAGATGGTACAGACGTGCAGCTCTCAGAGGTAAAACCGGACATGCTGCAGATTTACAATTTCAGGATGTAAACAAAACTGCGCAGCAATACATAAGACCGGCTTATCAAATCTCAGATGCTGTGATTAACGGACTTGTAAGTCAGGAATATATACAACAAATTACAGATAAAATTCTTAATACACTTAGAGAAATTGTTTATTAAAAAATTTTATATAATAAAAAACAAAGAAAAGCGCCTACAACAGGCGCTTTCTTCTGCAATTGCCATCACTTACCGAGGCTTGTTTTTAGTAATTTCTTCCGCAAGGACACATAGGTTGTTCAATAATTTCATAAACTGGCATAACTACCTTATTACAAGTATTACATTCTGTTTTCTTCGGGAAAGCCCGAGTGCAAGTCGGACAAACAGGTGCAGCAGCACCGGTACAAGCATTACATTCATTTTTAACCTTTTTACACTTGTTGCAATTCTTAAAACCAGTAAACGGGTTTAGACTAAAATTCGTCTTGTTTTCACCAATACCAATGTAAGGCAATGGATTCAAATAACTTATGCCCTCTCCAACAGTCCATGCATTAGCATCCTGAGCCGGAATCATCATAAGACCAACTACCGCTAACGGCAATAAAATTTTTTTCATAATAAACTCCTAGTTTCTATTTCTAACATCCAACCGAAAATTAAATCAGCTACATTTTCATTTTAAACTTTAAGGGAAATAATACTATGCCTGAATCGGCAATTGTTAATATACTTTTTACCGTGACTAAATTATTTATATTAAAAAAGGGCTGTCCAAACGGACAACCCTTTACAAGTTACTGTTTAATAAAAACTATTTAACACTTGCATCTTCCAGCAAGATAACATAGATTTCTTCGCCTTGTTTTGCATTATAGTTCAAACCAGGAGTTACAAGACCGGTAACTAAACCGATACCAGCACCAACCGGAAGACCAATAGCAACACCTGTACCAACTTTAACAGGTTCAGGAATGAATGCAAAACCAACACCGGCACCTGTACCGATAGCACCAAGAGTAACTGTTGATAAAGCAACTTTACCAGCTGTCATCCAAGGACCTTCTTTTAATTCATAATTTTTGTAGAAAGGTTTTGCTACCAATTTATACTGACCGCCGTTAGGGAAGATAACTCTGTCTAAATGCAGATATACTCTTGCATTTTTGTTGAACCATTTTGGAGCAACAATTTCGTCAACAGTGGCAAAGAATTTAGAACCTGCAGGTATAACAACAGTTCCTTCTTCTGTGCAGATATCTTCATTAGCAACGAAATACAATGTATCGCCTGCAGCATGTTGTTTAGATTTGAATTTTTCATCAAAAGCAACTTCCAATACGTTACCTTTAACAATGATTTTTCTCATGTTAGTAATTTTAACTTCATTAGATTCAGCTTTTCTTGAAACATTCAAATGTTCAACTCTGACAACATCTTCAGAAACATATTGTTGTTTAACAAGACCGATTTTAGATTTCAATCTTGAAAGTAAAACAGCAGCTTCAGCTCTTGTCAAAGCATCATCTGGTCTCAACTCATTTGCATTAGGATAGTTTACATAAATACCGTCAGTCAAAGTTTTAGCATAAACATATTTAGCCCATCCAGGAACTTTGTTTGCATCAACAAAATTTGATAAAACGCTTGTATCTGTAACTTTGTCACGTGTGATGTGGCTTACTACAGATTGTGCTTCTGAGCGGAGAAGCACTTTTGACGGTTGGAAAGTTTTGTTTGGATAACCGTAAACCAAACCGAGTTGTTGTGAACGCAAAATAGCGCCGTAATCAGGATCAGATGATGAAACATCTTTAAATGTGTTTTGAATTTTAATGTCAAGATTGTCATTTGACAATAACTTTAATAAAGATTTAACAAATTCAACCCTTGTAACAACTTCTTCAGGGTAGAAATTTGTGGACGCATCAAGCGTCATAACATTGCTGGAAACAACATCCGCAATTTCTTTTTGTGCCCAGTAATCTTTGCTTACGTCAGCAATACCGTCATAAGCAAATACTGGCACAGCCGTAGTTGCTAATAAACCTAAAGCAACAACACCTGTTGATAATAAATTTTTCATGTTTACTTCCTCATATTCTATAAACAGTAACCATCAAGTTTGACCCTAGTATAACTCATAAAAAAAGATTTGTAAACCCGCATTAAATTATAAATAAACCTTGAAAAAAATTTTTCAGCAAAATAAAATTAGGTGAAGACCCCTTACACATAAGAAAGAAGGCTGAAATGAAACACTACACAATGACGAAGATTGTTGCGACGCTTGGTCCTGCAACAACAACAAAAGCGGACATAAAAAAATTATATGATGCCGGAGTAACCATGTTCCGTCTTAATTCATCACACGAAACTCCGGCTGTACACCTTGAAAGATTAAATTACATCAGAGAAATTGAAAAAGAAGAAAAAACTCTGATTCCTGTACTTTTAGACTTACAAGGTCCTAAAATCAGAATTGGTGAATTAAAAGAAAGTATTGAAATTAAAAAAGGTGAGATACTTAAATTCAAACACCAAGCTGAAATGGTTGACGGTATAATCCCCGTTGATTATGAGGGTATTGCTGACGATGTTAAACCGGGAGAAAAAATTCTCATTGATGACGGTAAATTACAATTAATCGTTGAAACAGTTGAAAACGGAGTAATCAGTGCCAGAGTTGAAACAGGCGGATTATTGAAGAAAAGAAAAGGTATTAATATCCCCGGAGCAACAGGAAGTATTGATGTTTTGACGCAACAAGACTTTGAATACGTCAATTTTGCGATAACAAATAATATTGATTATCTTGGTCTTTCATTTGTCAGAACAGGCGACGATGTAAGAAAACTCAGAAAAATTCTTGACAATATGAATGCACAGGTAAAAATAATTTCAAAGATAGAAAAACCGCAAGCTGTTGAAAATATCGATGAAATTATTTCTTTATCTGACGGTATTATGGTTGCAAGAGGCGATTTAGGTATTGAAATTTCAACGGAAAAAGTACCTATCGTTCAAAAAGATATTATCAGAAAAGCAAACATGAACAGAAAAGTTGTTATCGTTGCAACACAAATGCTTGAAAGCATGATTGAAAATCCTATTCCGACCCGTGCTGAAACCTCAGACGTTGCAAACGCAATTTTTGACGGTGCGGACGCTGTTATGCTTTCAGGTGAAACCGCTGCAGGTAAATATCCGGAAGAAGCAGTTCATATTATGAAAATGATTGCCGACAACGTTGAAGCAAGCAACTTCCTTGAAAGAAACTGTTTCTCTAAAAACATGATTGAAAGTATTACAAACCAATCAATGGCAATAGGTATGGCAATTACTGATATTATAAAGAATATTGATGTAAAAGCTATTGTAACAATTACAGCAAGCGGATATACACCTAAATTCTTATCAGAATCAAGACCGAGTGTTCCTATTTTTGCATGCTGCCCGCAAAAAGCAACTTGCAGAGGGATAAAATTATACAGAGGTATCTACCCGATTAACCTGCAAATTGAAGGGAAAATCGATAAACAAACACTTAGAAAAATCGATGATTACTTCCTTAATCAAATGGAATACTCAAAAGGAGACATCGTTGTATTTACCGGTTCAATTCCACAACTTTTGACCGGCGGTACAAACTTTATCAAAATCCATGAACTCGGCTCTACTGATAACTAATCTGCCGGATTCAATTTAATACAAAATAAAAAGCCCCTTTTATAGGGGCTGAATTTTTGTTTAGGAAGGTAGGAATAGGAATTTGTCTCTCTTTTTTAAACGGAATATATTAAATCTCTCTCTTAATATCGTGTCTATTTAATCTGTTACTTCTCGCTTTGTGTTATGTCTTACATATATATAAAGTATATAACGAAAGTTCAATTTCAAATTTTATAAAAGTTGTTACAAAAGTTAACATAAAATTCTTAAGCAGGAGTATTGATTTTTATAAAATTAAGTTTTAAAATAAAAAGGTAAATAGGTTTTTTGAGGGTTAGTAATGTTAGTTTCTTCAATTGCTAAATTTAATGCGATGAATCAAATGAACAATGCTGCATTTGCAATGATGCAGAGTTCTAATGCTATGATGAACAATGCTAATGGTCACACATTCGGAGGAGAGCACGATTTAAGCATGCTCAATAAGATGGACAAAAAATTAAGCTTAGATCTTGTAACAAACAAACTTTTATACAAAATATCATATTTGCAGGAAAAAATGGCTTCTAAACGCATTGAAGCTGAATCTAAAAAGAATGGCTCAACTTTTTCTGCCTTAGCATAACATTAATAGGGAGACACAATATAAATTTTAATCAGCGCTTATAAATTAAGCGTAATAATATTTATTTGCTGTATGCAGGTAAAATGAAGATGGAATAAAAAATCCTATACTTTTTCAATCTTCAGCATTCTGACAAGCGGGGAGCAAATAGCGGGGATTAGAGCAACTATTAATAAAACTCTGGTAATTCCAAAGTTTTGAGCTGAAAAGCCTATTATTGTCATAAATATTGCAACAATACCCCATGAAAAGCCGTTAATGAACCCTGAAATAACGCTTTTATATTCAGGCAGAACATTTTGAGCGAGATACATCGTGACAGGAAAAGCCATCATCGTAAACATTCCCATAATAGCAAATATAACCAGCGATAAAACAGGCATAGTCTTATAAGTTAGTATAAATAATATCATCAAAGGCAAAGTTGAAATCATTGAAAAATAGAAAATATTGCGTGTACCGAGAATTTGTTCTGCATTCCGGCTAATAAGAGAGCCTATACCACCTGCAAAAATAAACAAAAAGAGCGCCACACCGATATAAAAAGGAGAACATCCCATATTTTTCCACAAAAAAGGAAGCAATATAGCGCATGAATTATTAATCAAAGTTTTTAGCATAGAAATCACAATAAGAATTCTTAATTCATTATTAGAAAGTATATCTCCAACGGTTTGTGTAAATGTTGTAACCCTTGTACTTTGTGTGACAATAGAAAATTTAGGCACCATGGCAAACATCAATAAAGCCCAGCTTATGCCGAAAACCGCAAGAACAGGCATTTTTTCAAAACCCCAGTACTGCGCAACATAAGCTGACAGTATTGGACCAAATGCATACCCGAGAGTCCCAAGACTTAAAAATATCCCGAGAGATTTAGCTGCACTGTTACCTGCAAAATAGGTCACAACACCCAGCGCCTGCGGGTGAAAAAAGCTTGAACCAAGACTTCCGAAAATTATAAAAAATATTAAAAAAGGGATATTTGGCGAACCCGGTGCAAATGATATAAACATAGAGGACATCAAAAGCCCCCAGAAAATAAAAAATCTGCGGTGGAACCTGTCAGCAAAAAAGCCGAACAGGGGCTGCATCAAATTTGAAAAGATTTGGGCAATACTCATAATAACAGTAGCAAAAGCCATTGAAAAAGCCAGCTTTGCAGCGATAAAAGGCATTATAGGGTTTAATAGTCCCGTATAAATATCATTGACAAAATGCCCGCCAGAAAGCCATGTCAGTGCTTTTATATTTTTACTTTCAGAAGTTTTAATATTGTCCATAACAGAAAAATTATATTCTAAACAAAATGAAATAAAAAGAAGCGGCTAGACAGATTTTTTATTCAGAAGAAAATAAAAAATCGCAGCAAAAAGCATTAAGACGACAGAAACAATTTGAGCTATATGCATAGACCCGAAATCAAGCGCGCTGTCAATTCTTATAGCCTCGACAAAAATCCGTACAAAGGAATATAAAAACAAATAACAACAAGCCGTAACTCCCGGAGAAGTATGTTTTTTACGAAGAATAACCAGAAGAATAATAAAAATTATAAAATCCAGTATACTTTCATATAAAAATGTAGGATGGAAATATTCATACTGGATAAATGCATCCGGACGCTGATTAAGAGGTATATAAAGCGCCCACGGCAAATTTGTAGGAAGCCCGAAAGCCTCAGAATTAAAGAAATTACCCCATCGTCCGATAGATTGCCCGATTGCCGCACCACAGGCAAATACATCAAAGAGTTTCCAGAAATCAATTTTTTTTCTGTACGCAGTGTACAAAATAGCGCAAATGCCGATAAATATCATTCCATGAACGGAGAGTCCGCCCTGTCTTATATTAAAAATTTGCAGCGGGAATTGAATATAATAATCCAGATTAACCAGACAATAATATAAGCGTGCCCCTATAATACCTGAAAAAATTATAAAAGGTGAATAATCTATGACAACATCTGCCTTATCTGCAGAATAAAATTTCCTGAAAAGTGTATAAGCCGTGACACACCCGATAAGCACAGCAAAAGCCATGATAATCCCGTAGTAATAAACAGGCAAAGAAAAAATTCTAAACGCAACTTCACCCGGTGAGGTAAATATCACTGCTGTTGTTCCTCTTGAACAGGAGCGGCATCAGCAGGCTGTCCGGACAATTTAAACTCAAGCGCCTTAACTTTGCTATTAACCTCTTCTACATCCTGCGGATTTTCTGCGGTTTCAAGATACTTATTATAATTAGCAACAGCATCAGTAAGCAGTTCATTAACAGCATTTTGCGCTGCAGGAGAAAGAGTTTTAACATCTGAAATATTTTCCTCTTCTGCAGCAACCGGCTCAAGTTCATCCTCCTGAGCTGGTTTAACAAACTGACCGTCAGCATTAACTTCAACTTCATCTGCATTAATAGCCGTTACAAGGCTTTCTTCTGCCACCGCAAGAGAATAATAACCGTCAGCAAAATCCGGCTTTAACTCAATAGCCTTTTTAAAAGCAGAAATAGCATTTACGTAATCTTCCGCATTAGTATAAGCTACAGCAAGATTATAATGAGATTCAAACACACTGTCATCCAAATCAATACTGGACTTCAAACGCTCAATGGCGCCCTGATAATCCCCCTGCTCCATATAAGCCTTAGCCTTATTGTTAAGTTCCTGAACAGCAAAATTGTTAATACAAGCAGTAGAAAATACAGAAATAGACAGTATACTGACAAGTAATAGCGCTTTCTTCATATAATCTCAACCCTCTTTATAAAAAGTAATGTTAAGTGAATTATAAAATAAGCAAAAAAAATATGCAAATTTTTAAAATTTAAGTTACAATAGAATACAAAGGAGTAAAAATCCATGTCTAATGAAAAAGTAGTAAAATTAGGTCAGAAGAAAAAAGAGCACCACGAACACGAAGCATCCGAAAGTCACAGTCACGATGATGATTTAGTGTACTGCAGCTTTTGTCACAGACCAAACACACAGGTGCTGAAAATGGTTCAGGGACCTGGAGTAAATATATGCTCAGAATGCGCAATGATAGCTGTTCAATACTTGATATTGAATGATCGTATGCCATCCGCAGAAGCACAGCAGATTTTGGACGCATTTTGGGGGAAAGCCCGCAGATGATTTTTAATCAGGATATCAAACAGCTTAATCCGTTTGAGATTAAAACCGAACTTAATAATCTATTTAAAAAATATAAAGAAAGCGCAAGTATAGTAACCTGCGATATTAATATTAAGCTGCTTGATGCCCAGCAGGATAAAAAAACAATCATAAAAATCCTGTTTAAAGAATTTACAAACCAGCAGGACGATAATAAAGAAATAATAAAATACCTGCTAAACCGCTACATGGACAAAGAAGAATTAACCGCAAAACTGTGGGAAATTCTGAATGAAAAGTACATTTCAAACACTGCCAAAATAGAAATACTTAATTTTCTCAGAGAAATTGATACAAACTGGTCCTATGAAAAAATCAGCGAAGTTGTTGATGAACACGAAATTCTTGATGCTGACACAAAGCGGCTTTTAACCACTGCTATTGTAAATCCGGAAGTTCAAATTGATTTTTTGGACTTTATGAATTCCTTGCAGACAAAAGATAAAATCATGCTTATTCAATCACTTGGAGAAGATTACTCAGAAGATGAACTTGCAAACATTTTGATTCCGGTATTTTTGTCACAGCCGGAAAGCGAAGCCGGACGTGAAGCACTTAACCTTTTAGGCGAATCAAAATCCCAACTTGCATTCCATGCGCTAAATACGGCAATGGATTTTATAGATTTGAAATTGCAGCCTGCAGTGAACAAAAATATTTCTAAACTGAAAATGGCAGGTATCAGAACGGATAACTCCTATGAATTTTATAAAAATATACTTTCATCATCAAAGCCATACAGGTTTTGTGCAACATTTCCCGATGGACACGGAAATTCAGCATTAATATTTTCAAGAATAAATGATGAGGATAAAATCCAGTTTTGTGCCGTAGTGATAAATGATTACACTGGGATACGTGACTGTTTCGGATTTAACGAAATAACAAAATTTGAGTGCGATACCATAATAAAACGTTTCTATAAGGATGAAACCGCACTGAATATAAAACCTGAAGAATTGAAAACAATACTCACAAAAGCAGAAAATTTATCAAGACAAAACCTTGCAAACAGAAGTATTCCTTATGAATATATCTGCTGGAAGAATCTTCTTGCAGACATAAAAGAAAATTCAACGGACATAAATGAAATTCTTGCGTCAAAACTGAATAAACGGAAGATTTCACAGCAGGAATTTGAAGAATTTTTAGACTCCGAAGCTGCAGCGCACTGGTTTCTTGACGCTGAATACAGTCCCGAATTTGAAGCTTTTTTAGAAATGCTTAATAAAACATTAAAAAATAATCCTGATTCCGCTAATCTTGATGAGATTGTTAAAGAAAACATTTTCAAAGTATTTGACCAAACAGAAGTTCAAGTGTGGAATAAAAGAATTTTGATGTGCTCATATCTTTTTGACCTGACCGGCAGCAAGCATCTTGCAGAAATTACCTATAATATTTACCTAAACGAAGAATGGCAGGCAAAATTGTACGAACACATAATTAAAAGAAGTATTTACGAATACTATTTTGGGAAACAATATAATGGCGCAGAGAATTCCGATTTTACACAGGATGAACTCAAAGCAATAGTAGACAATATAGAAAGCAGATGGGTCGGCAATGTATAAGGTAATGTGTTTAGACATAGGAACAAAAAGGATTGGAGTTGCACTAAGCGACTATCTTTTGATGATTGCCAGCGGACATACAGTTGTCGACAGAAATCCGGAAAATAAGGCAATCGAAGAAATTTTAAAAATCGCAAGAGAGAATAACGTAAAAAAAATAGTCGTAGGACTACCTTTGAATATGGACGGGACACATGGGTTTCAGGCAGATGACTGTAAGAATTTTGCGTCAAAAATAAAGGATTATGAGATAATATTTGAAGATGAGCGCCTAACATCAAATCAGGCAGAAGAAAATTTAAGAAATCGTAAAGTTGACTTCAAAAAAAATAAAGGACTGGTTGATATTGAAAGCGCTTGTATTATACTGGAACAATACTTATCAAGAAAATAAAAGAAAGAGGCAGACATGGAAAACAACGAAAACAACATTGAATTAGAAGACAGATTGATAGAAACAATCGACGAAAACGGCAACGTTATCACCTTTGAATTGTATGATATCGTAGAAGTGGACGAACAGGAATATGCACTTCTCCTGCCGACAGAAAATGATGACGATGAAGCTGATGACGAAGACGACGAAATCGTTTTAATGAGATTAACTAAAAAAGGTGAAGACTACCTGTTTGAAACAATTGAAGACGATGAGGAATTCAACAAAGTAGCAGCATACGTAGAAAGTATGGATGAAGAAGCAGGGGAAGAAGAGGAAGAATAATTTGTTTGAAAAATTTACGGAAAAAGCAATAAATGTAGTAAGTGAATCACAGCGACAGGCTCAGGAGTTACATTCAAAATATGTAACAACAGAATGCCTGCTTCTGGCACTGATAAAAGAGGCAAAAGGCATATCGCTAAAACTTTTCAAAACCTATGATATTGATTTTGACAAAGTTAAATCAGAAGTTTTGAAAATCCTCGTTCCTGACACAGCCTCCGGCATTAAAACCCCGCTGCCATTCAGCGATAACTACAAATCCATTCTGAGAACAACAATGGATTTAGCGGGCAAATCCGGCAATCTGACAGTACTATACGAACATTTATTCCTTGCCGTAATAAGCGAAACAAATTCAACTGCAGTTAAAATCCTGCAGGATATGGGCTTTGATATTCCAAAATCAAAAATTCTTCTTGAAAAGCTTGTTCAGAAAAAAATCAAAAAACTGTATCACCCTGAAGCGGATGACTCCAAAGAAAGCGATGTAAATCAGGCAGAAACTACAGATGCTCTTTTTGATAGTGAAGAATCCGCAAAAGTCTTTGAAAGAGCCGTTGCAAAACTATCTGCGTCAAATTATGAAATTCTCGGGACAGAGCAGATAATATCATCCATTCTTGAAGATAAAAATTCGGATCTATCCCGTATACTTGCGCAGTATGGCGTAACGTCCGAACTTTTTGACGAAAAACTTGCAAATATCCAGTCCAGACAATCAGAATACGAAGGCAGACAAATAATATTTACGCCAAACGCATTCAGAGTTATGAACCTTGCGCTAGAAACCGCAAAAGAACTCGGCTCATCAGTAGTTTTGCCGGAACACATGGTTCTTGGGCTGCTAAAGACTAAAAAAGGCGTGGCATACGATATATTTAAAGAGCTTAAAGTTCCGGATAACGATTTGGCGCACGGAATTATTAAGCCGATAGAAAAACAAATGCCTGAAACGCTTATCATACTAAGATTAGCAAAAGAAGAAGCGCGCAGATTAGGACGCAATATTGTCGGAACAGAAATGTTTCTTCTCGGTATAATCGGACAGGCAAGCGGTGTCGGCGCAGAAGTACTCAGTGAGCTTGAAATTAATATAAAAGATGCGCGAACTGTCATTGAAAATATGATAGGTTTTGGCAATGAGTATTTTGAAAAAGAAATAGTTTTCACTAAAAGAGCTAAAAAGGTTCTGGAAATAGCATGGGAACTCGCAAAAAAAGAAAAAAAATCCAGAATAGAATCCGCACACATGCTTCAGGCTTTAACACTTGTTCCTGACTGCCTTGCTATGAAAGCGTTAGAGCAGCTTGGCGTTGATGCTGTCGAAATCACACAGGGCATAAAAAAATTAACTATATCTAATTAATATGGATAAACTTGCAGAAAAAGTTGAAAGTTTTATTAACGGGTATAAAATACGCGGCAATGTACTGGTTGCATTCTCCGGCGGAACTGACTCAATGTGCCTGCTTGATATTGTGCACAAACTCGCAGAAAAATATAATATTAATCTGACCGCAATACACCTGAACCACAACTGGCGCGGGGCACACAGCAGACAGGACGAAGAAAACTGCAAAGAATTCTGTAAAAATCACAGAATAAATTTTTATTCGGAAACTTTACCTGAAAATGTTCCGCATACTGAAACAGCGGCAAGAGATGCACGCTATGCTTTTTTTGAAAAGTGTGCTGCTAAATTTAACTCAAATATTGTTCTTACGGCACATAATGCCTCTGACAACGCAGAAACCGTTTTATACAGAGTTTTTAAAGGTACAGGCATAAAAGGACTGGAAGGGATAAAAAAAGCCCGCAGAATCTATTACAGACCGCTTCTGGATGTCTACAGAAATGAAATCGAAAATTATTGCACAGAAAACCAACTCTTACCAAATATTGATGAGTCTAATTCAGACACAAAATATAAGAGGAATTTAATAAGACACGAAATACTAAAAAATGCAGAAAAAATTAATCCGTGCGTGCAGGAGGCAATAAATATTCTATCTGAAAGAGCCGCAGAAGCAAATCAAATTATTGATGAATACATCACGAAAATCAAATCAGAAATTCAAAATGACCCGGATATAGATGCGCAAAAATTCGCGAAGTTATCAATTGCAATTCAAAACAGAATTATTTACGATATTTTTCAAAAAAATAACCTTGATACAGACAGCGAAAAAATTGCAAGAACCGTAAAATTTATTGCAAAGTGTATTGAGCTTAAATCAGGTTCAACATTATCACTTAACAGTGATTTATTCCTTTTTGCAAGCAACAGAATTATATCCCTGCAAAAACAATCAAACAAATGCGCTTTTAGCATTAATATTGACAAAACCGGCGAATATGAAACCCCATCCGGCACTTTCATTCTGGAAAGATGCCTTGATGAAATGCCGGAAATCAAGAAAACAAATGAATATTACGCGTATGTTTCACTGGATAAAATTAATTATACCCTGAGGACACGTATAGATGGTGACATAATTCAGCCGCTGGGCATGAAAGGGCATCAAAAATTAAAAAAATATCTGAATGAGAAGAAAATTTCTAATTATGAAAAAGACAGAATTGTGTTACTAACAGATGGTAAAGAGGTATTGTGGGCAGCAGGCTGCGGAGTAAGCGAAAAAATTAAAGCCGGACAAAAGCCTACCCACGTGCTAAAATTTATAAAAAGAGAGGCTGGTTATGGAAATTAAAGAATCTGATTTAAAAATATTATTTACGGAAGAAGAAATCCAGAATAAAATAAAAGAACTTGCAGAAGAAATGAACGAATTCTATAAAGGTGAAGATGTCTATGCAATCTGCGTATTAAAAGGAGCCGTACTATTTGCTGTGGATCTGGTAAGACATCTCAATATGCCGCTAAAGATGGAATTTATACGCCTGTCAAGCTACGGAACAGGAATGACAACATCCGGCAAAGTTAATGCTGTTGATATCTCGCTTCCTGATTTAAACGGAAAGAATGTACTGATTATTGAAGACATCGTAGACACAGGACTTACCGCAAAATTCTTAATGGACTTTATGCACTGCAATTTCAAAACAAAGAGTACAAAATTCTGCTCACTTCTAGACAAAAAAGTGACAAGAAAAGTTGATATTGAACCTGATTACTATGGTTTTGAAATTGATGATAAATTTCTTGTAGGTTACGGCCTTGATTATGAGGGATACTACAGGAATCTGAGATACATCGGCTACGTTGAATAAAATGGATATTTACAAAAAGACTTTTAAAGAAATTAATAAATTTTTTCAAATTAATCTGCGCAAAGAAAATTGCATAGAAGATATTTTTGACATTCTGGAAGAAATTACTGAATGCAAATCCGCTTATATTTTCTATATGTACCCTGACGGGATAAAGGCTGAATACACAAGAAACAGCGAGCTGCAGGATAATAATTTCAAATCAATAGAAGAAATCAAATTTGATTCAACAAAATTTCTATGCGCAGATTTAAAACTTGAGGGTACATCCTTTGCAAAACTGCTGATTACAAGAGAAAAAGAGTTTAACCCGGATGAAAAAACTATATTTGCCACTGTTTCCGAAATTATATCAAATCTTATAAAAAATATTGAACTGAATAATATAATATCACTTCAGGTCAAAGCACAGCAGGAAAGCATAATTGAATTAAACAAAGCCTACAAAACCATAGAAAAACAGAATAAAAAAATACTAAAAGCCGACAAAGTAAAGAGCAATTTTCTTGCAAACATATCGCATGAATTGCGCACACCGCTGAATTCAATAATAGGTTTTTCGGATTTGTTAGCCGCCAACTGCACCGGAACACTTAATTCAAAACAGGCAGAATATGTGAATGACATAAAAGTTTCCGGCTTGAATCTTCTCGGTATGATAAACGAAATTCTTGATATGGCAAAAATTGAATCAGGTACTGTAAAACTAAACAGAAGCGATTTTGATATCAAAATCGCGATAACAGAAGTAATAAATATTATCAACCCGCTTGCGCTCAAGAAAAATATAGAGATAATCCGCAGCGTTAACGCATTTGCAATAAATGCGGACTATCAGAAATTACAGCAAATTTTATTTAACCTTTTAAGCAATGCAATAAAATTTACACCGGAAAACGGCAAGATATATATTGAAACATCACAAAATCATTCAAACATAATGATAAAAATAAAAGATACAGGTATCGGCATACCATCTAAATATCATAAAAGAATATTCAACAAATTTGAACAATGTCCGAATACAGCCAAAGCTGCATCAACCGGTCTCGGGCTTGCAATAACAAAAGAACTTGTAAAACTTCACAGAGGAAAAATCACTCTGAAAAGTGCTCTAAATGAGGGGGCTGAATTTATAGTTGAAATTCCTTGTTAAAGCTAAAAAAATATGCTATTATCAATACAAGAGGTTGGAAATGTTATAAGGAGAGAAGAATGGCTTCAATTAAAGATGCAATAGAAGAATGTATTACAGACCCTAATTCGGCTTTTAAATTTCTTGTACTGGCTATACCGCTTTTTATGGCATACAGTCCGGTTATCAGCGGTGCAAAGGAATTATCCGAAGTGCAGGAAAATATTTCCAACTTCACTGCCTATGACCCGTGGTGGGGACTTGGCTCAATAATATTGATGTTCGGTCTCTCACTAATTACGACACATAATGTAATTAACTCAAATAACATGGTTCTTCCAACCTGCAATATATTCAGTTTCATTTTTCAAACCTTAAAAGGTATATTCTGCCTTGCACCTATATTTGTCGTATATTCCATAATTCCGGCAATACTAATCACGAATGCAGGTAAATTTATACCTGAAGATTTTGCTAATTTAATCAACTTTATCATAACAGCAATATTTCAGATATGCATGTTTTCATCATACATACTTTACTCAAGAAATTACAGCATGAAAGACTCTTTTAATTTAAAACTTATATTTGAAACTATTGTAGAAACCGGTATTGGTGTTATATTTTGTGGAATAATGCTCGGATTGGCAAATCTAATTATAACAGGATTTATAGTTTACGTATTTTCAGTTTTTAAACTAATAGGGACGCCGCTATTCATCTATATATTCTCATTCATAACAGTAATGAATGTTGCAATATTCGCACACTGCCTGGCTCAAGTCGGATATGAAAAATTAATCAAAGAAGAAAATAAGGATAAGATTATTTAGCCATTTCGCGCAGTTTTTTAAGCTGGTCACGGATTTCGGCAGCACGCTCAAAGTCAAGAATCTTTGCAGCCTTATGCATATCTTTTTCCAGCTTGTCAATCAGTTTCGGCAAATCTTTCTTATCAATACCCATATCTACCATTTCTTCTGCTACAATATCTTCCAAATCACGATAACTTGCAACAAGTGACAGTAAGTTATTTTCAATAGGTTTCTTAATAGTTTGCGGAATAATACCGTATTTTTTGTTATATTCAAGCTGAATTTCACGTCTTCTTTCTGTTTCATCAATGGCTTTCTGCATTGAATCCGTGATTTTATCTGCATACATAATAACTTCACCGCAAGCATTACGGGCGGCACGGCCAATTGTTTGGATAAGGCTTGTTTCAGAACGTAAAAATCCCTCCTTATCCGCGTCCATAATAGCCACAAGAGAAACTTCAGGAATATCCAGTCCCTCTCTCAAAAGGTTAACGCCGATAAGTACATCAAACTCACCGAGCCTCAAATCCCTTAATATTTCAACACGTTCAAGAGATTGTATTTCACTGTGCAAATAACGAACTTTAATCCCCTCCTGCAGGAAGTAATCCGTTAAATCCTCCGCCATACGTTTGGTAAGAGTAGTAATAAGAACACGTTCATTTTTTAATGTACGTTTTTCAATTTCTGCTTTCAAATCTTCAATCTGGGTTGCAATAGGACGGACATGAACCTTAGGATCAACAAGTCCGGTAGGTCTGATAATTTGTTCAACAAGACGTTCTGATGTTTTACGCTCAAAATCACCAGGAGTAGCCGAAATATAAATTTTCTGACCTACTTTTGCGAAAAATTCATCTTCTCTGAGAGGTCTGTTATCTTTAGCACACGGAAGCCTGAACCCGTAGGAAATCAGAGTATCCTTTCTGGCGGCATCCCCGTGGCTCATTCCTTTAAGCTGCGGCAGGGTAACATGGGATTCATCAATTACAGTCAAGAAATCCCCGCGGAAGTAATCCAGCAAAGTTGCCGGTGCTGACCCCGGCGGGCGGCGTTCGATAATTCTTGAATAATTTTCTATTCCGGAGCAATAGCCCATTTCTTTAATCATTTCCATATCATACTTTACACGCTGCTCAAGCCTTTGCGCTTCAATAAGTTTATTTTCATTTTGAAGTTCAACTAGCCTGTTTTTCAATTCTTGACGGATAAGTCCGATAGTTTCGTCGACATTTTCATCATACGAAAGATAATGGACAGCAGGATAAATAACAGTTTTTTGGGGAGTTTCTAGGATTTCACCCGTAACATTATCAATCCTTACAATTTTTTCAACTTCATCACCGAAGAAATAAATTCTGGTAATAATTTTTTCATAAGATGGCATGATTTCAACAATATCGCCCCTCGCTCTGAAAGTTGAACGCTCCAGCACAAGATCATTTCTTGTGTATTGAACACTGATTAAATGGCGGAGCAAATCATCCCTGTCAATATTATCACCGACATTAATTTCAACAGAGCCGCGAAAATAGTTTTCCGGCAGACCCAAACCATATATACAACTCACCGAGGCTATTATTATTACGTCATTGCGCTCATAAAGACTCCTTGTAGTATTATGACGCAACCTGTCAATTTCTTCATTAATTGATGCGGATTTTTCAATATAAGTATCAGTACGCGGTATATACGCTTCCGGCTGATAGTAATCATAATAGCTTATAAAGTACTCAACAGCATTATCAGGAAATAATTCCTTAAATTCATTATATAATTGTGCGGCAAGAGTTTTGTTATGAGCAATAATCAAGGTCGGCTTCTGGATTTTTTCAATAACATTAGCGATAGTAAAAGTTTTGCCGGAACCCGTAATCCCTAACAGTGTTTGCGCATCAAAACCGGAATTCAAGCCGTCTACAAGCTGCTCAATGGCTTTTGGCTGGTCTCCTGAGGGTTTGTACTTGGAATTAATAACAAATTTCTTCTCCATAGTTTCATTCTAGCTCAATTAAAGAAAATTTACAAAAACTAGCAAAAAATTTTATTTACAGGGATTATATATAATACAACCCTTAAGGAAAAAACATTGTTAAACAGAATCACATTTACGTCAGCAGATAATAATCCGTCTATAGCAGCAAAGAGCGAAAAACAGCCTGAAAAACCAGAAAAAAAAGTTCAGGAAACGGATTATCAGGATCCTCTTAACGATTGGAAGTTAAGAGCATTATCCTATTCAAACGAAATAGGTGCGGCTTTAAACGTAATTACACCGAAATTAGGCGCTGCATTATGGATTCCTACATTTATGTACCTTGGCGCTGACATCTATGATAAATACAAAAATGATAAAGATGTCTACAGCCCGAGCAGCAAAAGAGGTCTGGAGCAGGTTATTTCACAATCAGTATCAAGTTTGCTGCTGCCGGCAATACCTATTCTTGTCGGGCAAAAAATGACTTCCCCGATTGGTAAAATTTTCAGCGACCACCTCTCTATAAATGAAAAAGATGCATCAATAAATGAAATTAATCTGTTTATCGATCAGGTGCCAAATGAAGTCCTTGATGACAAAAACCTTTATAAAACAAAACTCAAACAAACGCTCACAAACAGGATAAATGTAATAAAACACGAAGTAAAAACCGATAACATACTGAAAAAAATATACAAATATCTCAACGGTGATTATGCACTCTGGAATACAAAAGAAGCGCGGCTTGACAAATTTATAGAACAAAACTGCGAAGAGGTCTTTTCAATAAAAGAAAACCTTGAAAAAGGAATACAGGACAAAAAATTATCAAAAAAATTATTTAACGAATATAACGCCGAAGTAGCCTTAAAAGAAACCATTTACGGTAATGACAGCACACGTCAGGCTTTAAGAAAAGTTTTGAAAAAATATGAAAATACCAAAATTTTCAGAAATAAATTAATCAAAACATTCGGCGGTATTGCTGCACTAATCTTGCTCATAAAACCAATTGACGATTTTACGCAAAAAATGGTTATAGACAGAATTGTAGACCCCGGAATAGACAGGATAAATGAGCGTCTGGCGGACAGCAACCTCTTAAAAATGAAAATAAAGGCTGACCAAGAAGCAAAAGCACACCCGCAAAAGCAAAAAGAAAAACAAACAGAAAAGGCGCAGGAGACTTAATTGTCAATCATCATTATTGAACGATTCTGAAAAACCTGCCAGTATAGATGCCAGACTATCTGCGCTAACCTCCAGTTTTTCAAATTTAACATTCTCATCTGATGAGTTTACAATATAAAAATTACTAAAACACGCATCAGCTGAGTAAATATCGTTCAACTCGATTATAAGATTAAAATTAGAAAAAATCTTATTTTTTGCAAAATCAACCGTAGCATTATATTTTGATGCATACATGCCAGACAAACGTTCAACACAATCGCTCAAACTGTCTGCTCTGAAAGACATACGAACAGAACCGGAAATATTTTTTAAAGAGTTAAAAATTGAGGGTAAAAATTTATCTCTAACATTATCAACAAAAAGACAATCCGGATTAAGGCGGAGCACATTATTGAATATCCGTACAAAGTCCTCTTCGTCTAAAAATTCTGTGTTAACAGATAAAATATTACCGTTTTCAGGCATGATATAAGGAGAATTTTGTAGTAATACAGGACGCTTATTCATATATTTAGAAGAAAATATATCTAATAAACGCTCCGTACAAACACTTTTACCCGAGTTAAACGCACCAATAATAAGCATATTCAGCTTTAAGGACGCTAAATTACTCAAAATTGGAAGATTAAAAGTTTTCACCGATGATTTTTTCAGGATATAAAATTCATTTTCACCGAAAACTGCAGATATCAAAAAGTCGTGATATCTGAAATTTAGTGAAGAAACTGATGCATCCGGCTCAAGTCCGCGCATCCTCAAAATATTACGCTTTAATTTTAAAAGCTGGAACTTATCAAGGGTTCTGTCTGTTTTTGCACATTTGCCGCCATTTTCAACATATACATCGCCGGATGTATAAACATAAACAACACTTTTATTGTCTTCTCCGTACAGAAACAAATCCAAATCTAAAAACTCAGATTCCTGCTTCAAAATTCTGTCAATAACGCGCGCAAGATGAAAATCCTGATCAAGAAATAACAGCCCATCTTCAGCTATTAGTTGCTCAATATATTCGGTAATTAATCTTTTTTGCTCGGAAACTGACAAATCAAACCAATTTTCAGTACTATCAACTTTATCCACAATAAGTTTTTCATACATCTTAGTCATTACAGCTTCAACATTATCGGTCACAACTTCCGATTCATCAGAAACTACGGCAATATCTGTCGTATCACTTACTGAATCAAAGTCACGGGTTTGTATATTTTGAAATTCACGTTCTAACTTTTCAAATCTGTCATGTAATGCCATATCTAGTAATCTTTTCTGTTTTCTCTAAGTTTGCTCTCAAAATCGGCTCTAAAAATATTATCCGTCAAAAATAAAGAAAAGTCTCTATAAGATTTTGCAACATTAGAAGACGGATTCAATTCTACAACAGGAATCCCTTTATTGATAGCAGACATCATTGTAAAATAATTATTCGGAATTTGCCAGTAAATCTTTTTATCAAGAACTTTCTCAACATCTTCTGACTTAACTTCATCATTTTCCATATACCTGTTAATCAATATCTGAACCTTTTCTTTAGGGAAGCCAAGTTTGGCAAACAACTCCAGACATCTTTGACAATTACGCATAGCGGGAAGATTAGCAACAGCTGTCAGCAGTATTAAATCTGATTTTTCCAGAGCAGTAACAGTTTTGTCATCAAAAGCAGATGATGCGTCAATAATTATAAAAGCAAATGTCCCTGATAGAATAGCGAGAAGTTTTTCAATTTGTTTTGTGCTTACATCATCAGCCATTTTAAAAAACGGAGGATCTGCAAGAACATACAAAGAAGTATCCCTGTATTTTTCCATAGTACTCAAAAGAAAATCTCCGTTGATTTTCTCTAAATTCTCAAGCATATAAGATATATTAAAAGACGGTTTAATATCCAAAAAAGTAGTTACATCGCCCAGCTGGAAATTCAAATCAACAAGAGCAACATTTTCTTTTGTAGTCTTTGCAATCTCAAGTGCCAAATTAGTTGCAATCGAAGTTTTGCCAATACCGCCTTTATTAGAAAAAACAGTTATAATCCTGCATCTTGAAGCGTCTTTTTCAACACATCCGAAAGAAGAAGACAGCTTATTCATGACTTCAAAAAATTCAGTCTTAATTATAGGATATGAAACAAATTCTCTAACACCAGCCCTCATTAGCTTAACCATAAGCTCAACCGATGGAGTTTCCGAAACAATAAGCACCTTGCAAGTTGGAACATCCGCAGTAATCTTTGTAACAAAATCAATTTTTTGTTCAGTTCTGTCGTCAATGTCGACAATTAATATAATCTTTTCACACGAAGACACAATATCAAAAGCCTGCGAAAAGTCAGACACTGTACCTTTAGAATCAAATGTACCCACATCCCTGAGATACATATTGATAATACCGGCAGCCTGACTGTCATCAGATAAAACCAATGTTGCAACAGTTTCATTCATACAGAAATTATAGCATTTTGTAAAAAATCTGGCAATAAAAAGCCCCGTACAGATGTGATTTTGTTACCTGCGCGGCTCGCAGGTGGGTGAACGCCCCGGATAATCCGTTTCCCGCTGGCGATTGAAACAATCGGCGGGTATACTTCAACACCGTAAGAGTCAATTCTCCCTGTTAATAAAGATGTAGGAACAAAATTAGACATCCATACAGAGCAATACTATTATAACATATTTAACAAACGTATTCAAGCTCCGCATAGTATTTTATATAAAATGGACATTACCATTTCATAGCAAGTGTTTCCATAGCTTGCTTTTCAACTTTATCGGATTTTTTCAATGCTTCATCAACGGCAGTTGTATCCTGCTGAACCCCTGCAAGATTAACCGGAGCAGAAGACGGAATATATGTTCTCACCGGCTCAAGTTCTTCACCATCTTTAGGTTTATTTTCTTGTTGAACTGCAGCCGTCGGCTCTGACGGTTTTTGAGTTAATTTATTTTCATACATTTTACCGTTGGCAGCCATATTTAAAAGATTAGTAGGTCTTGACAAATCAGGTTTTGCCTGAGGAGTAGGCTGCTGAACATACGGATGACCATTAGTCGCCATATTAATCAAATTTGTCGGACGGGACAAATCCGGCTGAACCATATTATCTAATGCTTGCTGATGTTTAAGGTCAGCAATATATTTTTCTAACTCAGCCTGTTGAGCGGGCGTCATAGCATTCGGGTCTTGAGTTTCAGGATTTTTATCTGATTCTTTGTCTAAAATTGATTTTGACGGTCTGCCGAACAACAAATGGGTAAATTTAACACCCAGGTTATTAAGGAAAGGCATAACCATAGCCATAACTACCAGAATTCTGACAGGATAGCCCAAACCTTGCTTCATCCAGTATTTTGGATGTCTGAATGCATCCTTAAGCATTTGCCCGACTTTTTTAAATCCGAATTTAGGTTCAAGATGTAAAGCCTTAGTACGATATGCAGCAGGCTGTTCCAAACCTACAGTAACAATACGTGCAGCCTTTTTAACAAGTTTAACTAACGGATTCCAAGTATCACCTTTTAATATGCCTTTCAATGCTTTCTTAGCTGCTTTATATTCTGATTTCGATGCGTACTGAGCGTTTGTAGCCTTATCGTTAAAGAAATTTAAAGCAGTTCTGTAGGCTTCAGTCATATTTTTACCGGACTGAGCAGC
This sequence comes from Candidatus Gastranaerophilales bacterium, assembly GCA_944323595.1. Classification (GTDB taxonomy): domain Bacteria; phylum Cyanobacteriota; class Vampirovibrionia; order Gastranaerophilales; family Gastranaerophilaceae; genus CALUVN01. The sequence continues at coordinate 78,610 of CALUTF010000002.1, forward strand.
CCGTTGACCTTTAAGTATAACTTCTTTTGCTGCATTATACTCTGCAGCAGACATCTTAGCCTTTTTAGCATCTAACTTTTTAAGCAGATTAGTAAAGGTTTTGTCACTGATACCGGCATATTGAGCACCACCGAATATGTGAGTTAATTTCAAAGCTATAGGAGAGAAGATGAAGAAGCCGACCATTTCAGCCAAACGTTCTGTAAATGTCTGGAATTTGTCGCCTTTATCCGCATTAGCAGTTCTGATAAGAACGTCAGCCAACATGGTAGCGTTCATTAACGCAACAAACTTACCGCCTGCAACTCTGTTTGTCGCACCTTCAAGAAAATAGTTAGTAAGTTTTGGCAAAAATCTACCTAATTTTGTTTTTTGTGACAACGTTCCATCAGGCATCCTGCCTGTAGCACTAATTAATTTATTGCGGAATTCTGACATATAAACACGGCGCCCCATTATGTGGCCTTTAAATTTTGTCCACCAGTTTTTGTCAGATGTCCAAATTTTTGAGTACATATTAGGATTAGCTTTATCGCACGCTTTTACAACATCATCAAGTCTGTTGATAATGTCATCTTTCACTGACATAAAATGTTTAAGGTTATTATACCCTAAGGCACGTGCTTTAAGATTTTTCAGAGCTTCGGCTCTGCGTGCAGGTGACAGATTCATAAATCTGTCAATAATTTGAGGATCTTTATTCTTTGATAAAAGCTCGAATTCTGCACGTTGTAAAACTTCTTTAGCGTTAGCACCGCCCTTTATAAGAGCCTTTTTAGCATCAATAAATGCCTTATCTGCACCGTAAGCATCTAAATCTTTAACATTTTTAACACTATGCTCAATAAAGTTTTCGGCAACCTGAGGGTAATCATACAGGATAAAACCTCTCATACCTTTAGCCTGAGATTTAACAAAATCCAATTCAGGACTTGTAGGTGTCTTCATAGCTCTTAAAACAGCACTGTTATTAAATGCAGTTTTAACAACCCAATTTTTAGCCGAAGTTAACCATTTACCGATAGTTTGTACAGGACCGGACTTAGCAACTCTGTTATCAGTTATAAAACTTGATACTTTATCACCGAAATTACCGATTTTTCCTTGAATAGTCTTACTATAATCGGTACCTCTTGAGGCTTTTGCATACAAATCCATGCCCTGAGCGGTTACATACCATGCAGGGAGCCCGACTGCCCAGAGTTTCAACGGATCAATCTCTTCAAATTCGCCGGCACGATTGGCAACATAAGTATCCTGAGCCCTTTGTTTTATAGCTTCAGGATCAACATTTGCCTGCATAGCAGGAGCTGTGCCGGCAGCAGAGGGCGCTGCCTGAAACTGTTGGGGCTGCATACTATTACCAAATAAAGGTTTATATTTATAATCTGTTTGATTGAACATTATTATCCCTACTATAACCTTATATATTAATAAAAACCAGCTGTGGAGAAAAATTGCCATTTTAGGTCTATTGTAACGAAATGTAACAAGTTTTATAAAAACTGAAATTCGGATTTGTTTATATACTTTATATATACATCAGAGATAATTAAGAAGAGAGGCGACAGAGATGGCAGTTAAAAATTTGAATAAAATTGACGACAAATTGAAATCAATGTATGACAATCAAGTAACAATAGCCACAAATCAGGCGTATGTTGACCGATCAGATTTATTATTTGAGCAGATGAATTTCATAGCAATGGCGAACAAGCAGGCTCTACATCTGAAATAAAGATTTTGAAACACTTACATTCTACCTATTCCTATATTCCTAAACAAGTTTAACTATTTAACTCCAATTAATTTTTCCCCTACAAATTTTGTACCTGATTTCATCCCGAGATCAGGTTTTTTTTTATTTTAAATATATTTGAAGTGTCGGCTTACATTATTCCCTCGCCCCGACAGATTGACCTCTGTGGGGGAGAGCGCAATAAATTTCCAATGTTGAAGTGTAGTCTTGATGCAAATTTTGTCTTTATGCTAAAATTTATTTATGAAATTATGCGTATTTCAAGGAACTTTTAACCCGATACACCGTGCTCATCTACAGGTTGCTGAATACGTATACAAAAATTTTGATTTCGACAAAATTCTGTTTATTCCTGCATACAAACCTCCGCATAAAGACTATACCCCCGGAATGGCTATACACAGATTTAATATGGTCAAACTTGCAGTTGAAAATCGATATAACTTTGATGTCTCTGATATTGAATATAAAAGTGAAGAGAAATCCTATACTTACCTGACAATTAAGGAGTTATACAAAAAATACCCCGTTGATGGCAAAATTAATTTTATTATCGGCACTGATGCCTTTGAAAAAATAGAAACATGGTACGAAACCGATAAACTTAAAAAACTTGTGGATTTCATAGTTTTCAGACGGACAAATAATTTTTCACAGCAAAACTATAATTACCTGAAAGAAAAGGGGTATAACTTTATATTCGCAGACCTTGAATTTTGCGATATTTCATCCACACAATTGAGGTCAAGAATAACAAACGGTGAGAGAATAAATGATATAGTAACCGAGGAAGTAGAGGATTACATAAAAAAACATGGTTTATACAAAAATTAACGACAAAGAAATAAAAGAATGGCTTAAAAATAACCTTAATGAAGAACGCTACAGCCATTCGCTCGGCACTGCAGACTGCGCCAGAGAACTTGCCGGAAAATTTGGGCTTGATAAAGAAAAAGCCTATATTGCAGGACTTTTACATGACTGCGCAAAATGCTTCAGTACAGATAAATTACTTGAAATAATAAAAAATAATCTTCAGGTCGAAGAATCTGAAATGCTTAATTATAAAACGCTTCATGCGCCTGTGAGTGCATATTATGCACAAAAAGAATTCGGTGTTACAGATAAAGAAATTCTCTCAGCCATCAGATGGCATACGCTCGGACAAATAGAAATGAGCGAGTTTGAAAAAATTATCTTTCTTGCCGATAAAATTGAACCGAATACAAGAGATAAGTCTTATCGTGAAGAAATTCTTAATATTTTACAGGAAGATAACGGACTGAACAAGGCTCTTCTTAAATGCTATAAAGAAACTCTTAAAAGCCTTGTAAAACGCGACTTGAAAATATGTTTGCTTACGGTTGAAATTTATAATAAACTTGAAGATTTGTGCAAACCTGAATAATAAATGTTACAAATTGACTCAATTCAGACATATAAGGCATGTTCATGCTAAAATTTGTTTAAAGATGAGGAGTGTTTAATGAGAATACTTGAAGTAAAAAATAATCTTGTAAAAATCAGCTTTAATGCTGATGAACACCTTGTATTATCCGGATTTGTTATAATTGAGGATGTAAATACGCCCTATGTTGCGCAGGTTGTAAATCTCAAAGCTGACGATACCGGTAACTACGCGATAGTTAAACTCATCTTTACTTTTAACTCTGATGGTATTGTTTCAAATTACGACGGCTCAATCCCGTCTCTGGAAGCCATTGTAACTCTGCTTCCGTCTGAAGAACTTCTTGATATTCTGCCGGTTAACAATCCTTTAAAACTAGGTGTACTTGCACAGCAGGCTTTTTTACTTAATCTGGATCAAACACTTCTCAAAAAAGATTTAATTGTCTGCTCTGACAAGAACGAAAATACAAGTATCCTTGTTAACAATATCATTAAACAACTCCAGAGAAATAACCAGAAAGTAATTGTTTGCGATATAGATGATTCTATTGACCACGAAGATAAATTTATCTTTACAGAAGATTTTAAGCTTCCGCTGAATTATGACACCATAAATTATATCTGGGAAAACGAACTTACTGATGTTGATGCCACAAGCAAAGCCGTTATTCAGGATATATTTCTTGAAGTGCAGGAATATGCAAAAACTACTCCGCATAAATATATTCCGTTCAACACATTTATTGAAGTTGTAGATGCTCAATATAAAGAAACAGGCATTCCGGAACTCGTACTGCTCAAAAATAAACTCATTAAATATGAAGAAAACAATGTCTTTGCAAATGACTATGCAGAATTTGAAGCACTTGGAGAATTTTTACAAAAAAATATTTCAACAGTTATTGATATCTCTACAGCCATAAATCCAAAACTGCAAAAGCAGGTAATTGAATATATCTATGAAGTAATGCATTCAATGAGAGAATCCATTATTGCTATTACTCCGGTTAACAATGCTAATTCAGATAAAAAATTACTGAAACTATTTTATGCACCGGGAAATGTATTCACAACAGTTGTTTGCAGCCATGAATACAAATATATTTCAGAGTTAAAACAAATTGCACGCAACATTATTTTATTCCAGCCGCAAACTATTCAACATGATTTTGCAAGCTACAATACATATCTGAACAAACTTAATTCTGATGAATTTATCGTTTACGGCGAACTTACACAAAATATTCCGCTGATTGTCCAATCTATGCAATTGGAAGCTCTTGACACGCTTGAGCGTAAACTTGCAGAAGAAAAACGAATTGCAGAAGAAAGACAAAAAGAATTTGAAAAAGCTCAGGCTGAATTAGAAGCCGCTTCAAAACCTGTGATGACACCACTTATATCTAATGAAGAGCTAATGCCGGATAATATTGAAGAGGATAATACAATTATTACATCAGAAGCTGAAAGCGACACAATAAATGATAATCCTGATGATATGCATTTCATAGAAGAGAACGAGCCAGAACCACAGGAGATTGAAGAAGAATTAACTGTTGATACAACAAATGAAGACTTTTCAGCTTATGAAGAACCATATAACGAGGTTGTAATAGAAGAAGAGCAGCCGGATGGCACTGAAATTGAAGAAGAAGTGCTGCCGCCGGATGAGGCTCTGCCGGAAGAACCACAATCTGAAATAACAGATAGCATAGAGGAAGAAATAACTATAGAGGAACCGCTGCCTGAAAATCCATATCAAAATATATTTGACAGCCAGAATCCGTTTCCGGACTCAGAAGATAAACCAGAGCCGATAACTGATAATGCAGCAAGAGATGTAGATGAATATATTATTTATAATGACAAAAAAGACGAAATTCCGTCTATTGACGAAGTTATAGCGCGGGAAGAACAAGAAAAATTATTAAACAATTCTGACGTTGATACAGAAAACTCAAATGACGGACCGGAAGAAGTGCAAGAAATTCAATATATTGAACCTGAAGAGGAAGAAGATAACTCTGTCATAATAGAAGAATTTCATCATGACGCAGAAGAATCATCAGAACAGCCAACAATGTCAACAGAAGATGAGGTTATTCATGAAAACGAAGATGAACTTCAACCGCACACAATTACCATAGAAAAGGAGCCGCAAGACTTTGCTGCTTTTGAGGAAATACCTCAGAATGACAATAAATATGTGGGGTTAAATGACTTTGAAGAGTCTCCTGCTCAAACAGAAGATACTCTAACAGAAGATGATTTAAATTTCATTGATGAACTTAATCTTGATAATACTGAACAAGCGACAGAAACACAGAATGAACCGGCAGAACCGATTGAGGAAATGCAACCAGAACAGCCTGTTCAGCAACAAGAGCACCACGAAACTGAGGAAAGCATAAACTTTGATGAACCGCCTATTGTTCCTATATATTCTGCTGATGACAACGAAGATATTGACATAGTAGAAGGTGCGACCGAAACTTTTGAACAGGGAGATAAAGTTTCCCATCCTAAATACGGTATTGGCATTGTTGAAAAAATGATTAAGTACGGCAACAAAACGCTTTGCTCTATTAATTTTGAAAATGTCGGCAGACGACTGCTGGATCCGGCTATTTCAGAAATTTCTAAAGCTTAAGCTCTAAGTGTTGCGGCACCTTTCTGGTAAACGAATTTAGGCTCAAAATCTTCACTGCAATTAAGCACAATAAGGACTCTTAGACATTTTTCCAGTGAATTAGGCACGTTAAGTTCGTGAAAACACATCATAGCAACTTTATCCCAGCCGTCAAGCTCAAGGCGGGCAAACTTTGCAGGAAATGCAGCATTTAAGTCTTCCGTAAGAGTGAATATAACATGGGAAATATCACAAGCTTTGATATCGTTTTGCAAAATCATTGCATTTAAAAGTTCAATAACAGCGCTTCTGATTTCGGTGTCTGAATTACAATCAACAGTAATAGCACCTCTTATACCTTTTGTAACCATACGTAAAATTTCCTTATTTTTTTAATCCGTTGTACCAATCGCGTGCAAACATTTCACCTTTACCCTCAGGCTTAACTTTCACCAGTAGAATATTGCAATCTGCACACGCAATTTCTATACCATTTTTTGACACATCACAAAACTCACCGCAAGCCCCATGCTTCTTAGGCGATCTGACGACCTTTGTTTCCATAACCTTTATAATCTTGCCGTCATGTATAAAATATGCGCATGGAAATTTATAAATACCGCGCACAAGGTTATGAATATCTTCAGCAGGCTTATTCCAATCAATCAACGTTTCTTCTTTAGTGAGTTTATTTGCCATGCAAATACCATTTTCGGATTGTTTAACAGGAGTAACAGAACCGTCAAGAAGCCCCGTTAACGTATCTTCAATAAGCACAGGAGAATCTTTGCTTATTTCTTCAAACAAATCAACACATGTCATGTTTTCAGGAATATCAATCACTTTTTTAAGACATACATCCCCGCAATCAAGTCCCAGCTCAGTAATCATTGTACAAATACCGGTCTGCTTATCACCGTTTATAATAGCGCGCTGAATAGGATTTGCACCGCGGTATCTGGGGAGCAAAGAGGCATGAAGATTAATTGTATGATATTTAGGTATATCAAGAACTTCCTGAGAAAGAATCTGTCCGAAAGCAAAGGTAACAAAAAAATCAGGCTGAAGCTTTTTCAACTCATCTTGAATTTCCGGCTCTTTACGGATAGATTTAGGTTGAAAAACGGGTAAGCCTTTTGATAAAGCAAATTCTTTAATCGGTGACATAGTTAACTTATGCCCTCTGCCGGCAGGTTTATCAGGTTGGGTTACCACACCTAAAACTTCGATTTTATCGGAATTATACAAATATTCAAGCGAACGAAGTGCAATAGCAGGTGTTCCGAAAAATACAATTTTAATTGGCTTCATCTTTTAGCATTTTCTCCAACTCGGGTTCTTCCAAAAGCTTATCGGGGTCGATAGGCGGCAGGTCAAATTTTTTCAAAATTTCATCAGCCTCAAATCGGTTTACACAGTGATCAATAAAAAGAATGCCATCCAGATGGTCATTTTCATGCTGTATAGCATTAGCAAGAAGTTCACCGTCTTTTGCTTCAAGCACAAAAGATTTTCCTTTGATATCGAGAGCTTTCACCATAATATTTTTATATCTTTTAACGTCTGTATAAGCTTCAGGAAAACTTAAACACCCCTCTTGCTTAATCATAGCACCTGATTTTTTAATAATTTTTGGATTAATAAATACAATCGGATTGTACGGCTCATCGTTTTTGGAAACATCAATAACAAAAACCCTCAAATTAACACCGATTTGCGGCGCGGCAAGCCCGACGCCATTGTAAGTATACATAGTATCAAGTAAATCCTGAACGAGTTCCTGAATTTTTTTAGAAACTTTATGGACTTCCTTTGAAGGTTCTCTTAAACTCTTTTCACCATACTTTAAAACTTTTCTTACTGCCATAATTTACCTCTCATAGCAAAAATTATACTATAAATCTACAGGCTATTGCAAATATCAAAAGATAAATGCTAAAATAGGCTACGGAGGTTAGAAACTTGAGATTAAATTACAGTTACAGCTTTTTTAGCGGAACAAATACTTCTGACGCAAAGTTAAGACATGATAAACCGGAACCAAATCCACTCGGCATTGAACAATTCATGCCCAAATTTCAACCGGACAAAACAATTATATTTGAGAAAACTCCAATTAAATTACATTAATAAATTTGTGAACCTGCGGTATTAATCTAACCTTAACATGTTTATCAAGGAATTTATCAAGAATTTTTGTACAAAATTCGGGCGAAACGGTTAAAGTATACCCGTTCATTTTGGGTTGCAAAATCAAATCTAAATCATATTTTTTGGCAAGAACACAGCAATTATCGACTTCTTCATCCGTTATACTTTCATCAAAAACAATTTTGGCAAAACATTCCTTACCAGCAGCATGTTCAAAAAATTTGTCATGAAGCGCATAAGCATTTTTTATTCCGGTAGAGCTTTCAAGCTTTATATCAGCAGAAATGATATCAACGTATCTCTTAATTTTATCCAATTCATTATAGAGAGTCGCATTAGTTTCAAGATAAATTTTACGTCCGCCCATCAAAGGTAAAAAATCAGCAAGAAAATCTGCTGATAAAAGAGGTTCACCACCAGTTAAAGACACTGATGTAATAGTATCAAGATTAAATGTCTTTACCTTATCAAAAAGCTCTGATGGGGTATATTCAACATAATTAGAATCAGAAGAAAATTCAGTATCACAATATCTGCAATTTAAATTGCAATCACAAAATCTTATAAATAATTGTTTTACGCCGACATAAGGTCCCTCGCCCTGTATTGATGCAAATATTTCTTTAATTTTTGCTTTATGTTGTTCTGCCATGTCTAAATTTCTCTCTAATATCAGTTGTTGATATTTTCTTTAATTTTTCATACAACTTAACCTCATCATCACTCAAAGAATCAGGAATTTCAATAGTTACAGTAACGATAATATCACCTTTTTTACCATTTTTTTCAAGTCCCTGACCGGCAAGCCTGAATTTTTGACCGGAATTTGTACAAGGCGGAACCTTAAATTTTATATTGCCGTCAGGTGCAGGAAGTTCAATAGATGCCCCCAGTGCGGCTTCAAAAGGCAAAATTGGTACATTACAAGTTATATCCAAACCATCATACTTCCAGTTAGAATCTTGTATAATAGAAATTTTCAGATATAAATCACCGTTTTTACCGCCGTACAATCCGGGATTGCCCTCATTAGCAACTCTCAGCTTTGCACCGTTTTTGATATTAGGCGGGATTTTTACAGTAATTTTTTTATGTTCGGAAATTTCACCTGTACCATTGCATTCACTGCATTTTGTACCGTTGATAAACTTTCTTCCGCGGCACTTAGGACACATATAGCTGTGTAAAACATTTACTGTTCTTGATGAACCTTTTATACTTTCCGTCAGAGTCACAGAAATATCAGTATTTATATCAGAACCGTTTTTCGGTTCTTTTTTATCCTGTTTTGGGCGTTTTGTAGTTTTGGAAAATTCATCAAATATATCAGAAAATATGTTCTTTGTCGTTTTTGTTTTTTCTTTTTTATTCTCACGCTTTGGTTCTGAAGATGGCGGGGGTGGCGGCGTATCATTTTTTTTAGTATTTTTAGTTTCCGCCGTGTCCTCATGCTCCGGACGGGAGGAAGAATTCTTTGGCTCCTTGTTTAAGGTTCTGTCCTCAAATTTGGGCTCTTTTGATTTTTTGTAACTTGTTGATGACGTCTTGTATGATTTAAAAAATCCATACAAAGTATTATATTTATTTCTTTTAATGTTATCCGATAAAGTTTCGTAAGCCTCAGTAATAAGCTTAAATTTAGCAACAGCTTCCGCGCTGTTATTAACGTCAGGATGATATTTACGTGCGAGTTTCCGATAAGCAGCCTTAATCTCCGACACATCAGAATCCGGAGTAACGCCGAGAATTTCATAATAATTTTTGCCATTTGATAACGCCATACACTTATAATAACTATTTTAAAGAAAATTTCAACTATTTTACAGGGGCACAAATATCTTTTCTATACTTCATCCCCGAAAAACTAATATTACCCAAATCATCATACAAAAGCTCTCTTGCTTTTGAGAGGGTAGACGCCGTACGGGTCAGCACAAAAGATTTTCCTTTTGAAGTTATATATTCAAAATACTCATTTTTTCTGACATTAATATAAGAAATTCCGGTAGATTCATCCAGCAGATTAAAGCCCTTAATAACTTTTTCTTCTTCACCTGCAGATGAAACAAGACAGGAGACTCCGGATTTGTTTTTAAGTCGTATAAAATTATAATCATCAGCAAAAGACCCTACAGCGCAAGCAATAAATAACTGCACAAGATCTTCATCAATTAAATCCAGAATTAAAGCAGCATCATGGTCTTGAAAGAAAGGTTTAAGTCCGGTAATACAATATGCCCCGTCATCCTTTAAAACAACATCAAATCCGATAATTCCGACATAGGGCGAACCTGCTTTTTCAAGTCCGTTAATAATCCTGAACACAACGTCTTTCATTAAACGGTCTTCAAACTCGGAAGAAATTTTATAATCCGGAGCAAAAGCGCCTGAACCGCTTGTAAAAATTCCGCCGTCACCATCTGATGCAAACTTGTAATCAGCAACAGACGTAATCGGAAGCACATTATATCCATCGGTTATGACATAAAAAGTAAAATCATGACCATAAACATAATCTTCAAGAATAATTTTTTTCTCTCCGCGGAAAAATAAATCATCTATATAAGTTCTGGCATCAGCCACACTAACGCAAGCAAATCTGTCAGGAATAGAAAGATTTTCATCACATTTGATAATAAGCGGGAAATTTGAGGTTTTGATATAGTCAGCGGCAAGCTGCTGCTTATCAAAAATTGCGAATTTAGGAGTCGGAATTCTTTGCTTATAAAGAAATTTTTTAGACGCAGCTCTGGATACAAAAGCATTTGCACTCTGTTTTGATGGTGCAAAAATTAGTTGTTCCGCAGATGTAAAAATTCCTGCAATATCATTTTTAATAGCAGTTTCCGAACAAACAACAGTTAAATCAACGTCATTTTCAAGAACAAAATTTAGTAATTCCTGCGGCTGGTCTTCACGGATATCCACTATATCAGAAATATCGGCAAAAATAGATTTTCCCGGTGCAACATACACTTTTTCTACATTTGGATAACCGTTTAGTTTAGCTGCAAGAGAATAAGCACTAGCAGAAGCCCCGACTATCAAAATTTTCTTGTTCTTAGTTTCCATACCCCAATTATACTACACAAAAAGAATGATTTTGTTAAGAAATATAACAATTTTTGATAAAATTGTGTTATAATAATGACAAAAGAGAAAAAATTATTAAATTCAAAATATAAAGAGAGGGTTTAGTAAAATGGCAAGTTTAGTAAGTATGTTGACACAGGCACTATCACAGAATAATATTCAGGCGACAACAGCTGTCAGAGTATCACCTGCGCCAAACAGTCCATACAGCAGAAATCCGTTTGTAAATTATAACGGAAACACTTACTCAAATACTTATGCTAAAAATAACCCTGTCCGCGGCGGATACTTTGCGGGCTACTACAACGGCAAGCAAAATATAGTCGGACAAAGATTATTTATAGAGGTTTAATTCTAACAGCTCCTGAAATTTAGGAGCTGTTCTGTTTAAATATCGTAACAATATGTTTTATATAAAAAATTTTTATACTAGTATGGTCTTAAATGTTTAATATACCTGAAAGACCATGCTTTAAGTATATTAATAAAACCAAGTATATTTCATACGTTACGGAGAGACATAGATGAAAGTATTAATTTTAGCCGGCGGGCTGGGCACCAGATTAGGAGAAGAAACTGTATCAAAACCAAAACCTATGGTTGAAATAGGAGGTTATCCGATATTGTGGCATATTATGAAAATATATTCACACTACGGCTACAATGATTTTGTAATTCTAACCGGCTATAAATCTCACATGATTAAGGACTACTTTGTGCACTACTACCAAAGATATTCCGATTTAACAATTGACATGAAAACCAACACAATTGAGTTGCACAAAATGAGAACAGAGCCGTGGAAAGTAACAATGCTCTACACAGGGCAGCAAACAATGACAGGCGGAAGAATTAAACGTGCGGCAGAATACGTTGGCAATGAACCATTCATGCTTACCTACGGCGATGGAGTTAGTGATGTTAATATCGCAGACCTTGTAGAATTCCACAAAAAATCCGGAAAACTCATGACTATGACGGCAGTACAACCGTCAGGACGTTTTGGGGCTTTGAGCATAAATGATAATAATGCCATAACATCTTTCAAAGAAAAACCTCAAGGCGATGGCAACTGGATTAACGGCGGATTCTTTGTATGCGAGCCGGAAGTGTTCAGCTATATCAGCAATGACACAACTGAAATATTTGAACGCAGACCGCTTGAAAATATTGCAAATGACGGGCAGTTAAATGCATACAAGCATGCGGGATTCTGGAGACCTATGGATACATTAAGAGATAAAAATGAACTTAATGACTTATGGGAAAACAATAATGCTCCTTGGAAAGTCTGGGATAAACAAAACGCGTTTGTAAGCTTAACAGGAAAAGTATAATAATGACCAAAAGAGTTTTAATAACAGGCGGGACCGGATTTATCGGCAGAAATGTCGTTACAGAATTAATTAAAAGAGGGTATGAAGTACATTCACTTGTATACCCGCCTTTTGCACCGGAACAGGATGGGTTATTTCAGTATGAAATGAATTTAATGGATAGTGATGCCGTAGAAAAATTCTTGGCAGAATACTGTTTTGAAAATTTAATTCATCTGGCGTGGTATGTGGGTCCAAAGTGCCATATATCAAATCTGAATATGGACTGGATAATCACAACCTTGAATTTACTGAAAAGCTTTCATGAGCATGGCGGGAAAAAATTCCTCGGAGCTGGTACCGTTTCTGAATATGAATATAAATACGGCTATCTTTTAGAAGATGATACACCAACTGATCCGCAAACAATGTACGGAAACGGTAAAAATGCTATTTATAACATAGCAAAAGTCTATTGCAAACAAAACGGAATAGAATTCAAATGGCCCCGCATCTTTAACCTGTACGGTCCTGCTGAAAAACCGCAAAGACTTATGCCTTCAGTTATTAATTCATGTCTGAAAGGTGAAGATGTAAAAGTCAGCGATTGCTTAAAATTTCAGGATTACCTGCACGTAGAAGATACTGCAAGAGGCATAGTAGAAGTTTTTGAAAGCAATATTCAAGGTGCAGTAAACATTTGTTCGGGTAAACCCGTACAACTTAAATACATTGTCAATAAAATAGCCGAATTGACAGAATTTAAAGGTGAAATTTTATGGGGTGCAATACCCGCAGCATTTGGAGATGATCTGGTCGTAGGAAACAACGAAAAGCTTAAATCGACAGGATGGCAGCAAAAATATTCACTTGAAGACGGCTTAATGCAAACAATCAACTGGTGGAAAAAACATAATAAGGAGATAATTAATGTTTAACGATGTGTATAAAGGTAAAACTGTTCTTGTAACAGGTCATACAGGGTTTAAAGGCTCCTGGCTTTCTATTTGGCTTACAATGCTTGGCGCTAACGTTGTAGGTTATGCGCTAGAACCTTATTCAGAACGAGGAAACTACAAGGCTTCACATCTTGAAAAACACCTCTATGCAGATGTTAAAGGTGATATAAGAGATAGCGAAACTCTTGAAGCTGTAATTCAAAAATATCAGCCTGAGATAATTTTCCACCTGGCAGCACAGGCTCTTGTCAGAACTGCATACGACAATCCTAAATACACCTACGAAACAAACGTTATAGGCTCCTTGAACATTCTTGAAGCTGTGAGAAAATTTGATTGCATAAAAACAGTAATAATGATAACTTCCGATAAATGTTACGAAAACGTTGAACAAATCTGGGGCTATAAAGAAACTGACAGAATGGGCGGCTATGACCCGTATTCATCATCTAAAGGATGCGCAGAACTTATGATTGCGTCCTACAGAAACTCCTACTTTAATCCAAAAGATTATGAAAAACACGGAAAAGCTATTGCTTCAGTCCGTGCAGGAAATGTAATAGGCGGCGGCGACTGGTCTGATAACAGATTAGTTCCGGACTGCATAAGATTTATTGAAGAAGGTAAAGATATAGAAATAAGAAGTCCACAGGCAACACGCCCTTGGGAACACGTTATGGAACCTTTATCAGGGTACTTGCGTGTCGGACAAAAACTTATTGAAGAACCTGCAAAATACTCCGAGGGATTCAATTTTGGTCCGCCAATCGAATGCAATAAAACAGTATGGGAAGTTGTGGAATATCTTGTAAAATACTATGGAAAAGGCAGAGTTGTTGATGTTTCAAGTGCCGATAAAGTTCACGAAAATACTTTGCTCAGCCTTGATGTAACAAAAGCATACAGAATGCTTGATTGGAAAGCAATGTTAACTTTCCACGAAGCAATAGAATTTACTGTAGACTGGTATAAAGAAGCTCTGCATAATCCAGATATGTTTGAATATTGCATCAAACAAATCAAAGCCCATGCAGCAAAAGGCTATGCCTGGGAAAAACAGTTAGTTTGTTCATAAACTAAAAACTTATGGAGTAAAAGAACAACAGATGACAACAATAGTTTTAGGAAGCGGAATTGCAGGAATATCAGCAGGCTACCACTTGCAAAAGCAAGGGGAACAGGTTGTCATCTATGAACGTGATAATGACTGGGGCGGCTTATGCGGAAATTTTACTATTAAAGGCTTCCGCTTTGACAAATTTGTTCATTTTACTTTTGCTCCTGATGAGTATACAAGAAATATTTTTGAAGAGTCTTCACCGACATATTCACATCCAAGCATTTCTTATAACTACTATAACGGATACTGGTTAAAACATCCTGCACAAAACAACCTTGCACCGCTGCCTACAGAAGAAAAAGTAGCAATTATAAAAGATTTTATTAACAGAAAACATACACCTGTAGACGCAATAAAAAATTATGAAGAATGGCTGCGAGTGCAGTATGGAGATTATTTTGCAGAAAATTTCCCGTTTAAATATACACGAAAGTACTGGGGCGTAGAAGCTAAAGACTTGGAAACACGCTGGGTAGGGAACAGAATGCATTCACCTGATTTGGAAGAAGTTCTGCGCGGAGCTTTTGAAATTCAGGACAAAAATTTTTATTATACAAACTATATGAAATACCCTAAAAAAGGCGGATTCCGTAGTATCTTGAATAAATGCCGCGAGGGACTGGATATAAGATTTAATAAAGAAGTTGTAAGAATTAATACAACTGAAAAATTGGTAGAATTTGCTGATGGGACTAAAGCGGGATATTCAAGGTTAATATCAAGTCTTCCATTGCCGGAAATCATAAAAATGCTTAATAAGGTACCGGAAAACGTGCAAAAAGCTGCGTTTAATCTTCAGCATACATCAGGATACATGGTATCTCTGGGATTTAATAAACCTGATATTGCAAAACATTTATGGTTTTATATTTATGACGAGGATATTTTACCGGCAAGAGTATATTCACCGAATCTGAAATCATCAGATAATGTTCCTGAGGGCTGCAGTTCTTTACAGGCTGAGATATTTTTTGCAAACAAAGGCGGAGCAGATATTACAACAACCGGTGTTTCCGCGTGCGGATGGAAAGTTCCATCAGCAGAAGAAGTTTTGCGCAACACTACCACTAAACTTATTGAAATGAAACTGTTTAAAGAAGAGGAAATTGTTGTAAAAGACATACGATTTGAAAAATATGCAAATGTAATTTTTGACAAAGATATATACAAAAATCGTCAAATAGTCCTTGAGTATTTGAAAGGAATTGGAATAGAGAGTATAGGACGTTTTGGCAAATGGGAGTACATGTGGACTCACCAGGCGTTTGAAAGTGGGATATTAGAAAGTTCTCTAGTATAGACTTAACATTGCCTTTTCTATAATTTCAGCAAAAAATATTGATTCCTCATCTTTAAGCTTATATGAACAAGCTTTATGGTTGTTAATTGTATTTATAAAATCAGATATTTCATATCTTAAACCTTCGCCATCATATTTTGTAAAAAATTTTTGTATTTTATTTGGATCTTCAGCTCTTATCTCAAAATATTCTGTTTTCCACCAAGGAGCCGGAACATATATATACCCTTTTGTTCCTCCAATTCTTAAGTCACTTTCTGTTTTTACTCCAATTCCTACATTTGCAGTTGCTATCGCATTTTCGTATATGATATTTATTGTACTCAAAATATCAACATTAGTTTTGTCATCAATAATTGAATTAATCATAACATCGTTATAATTTAAGCCTAGAAGTTTTACAATTGCACACAACGGATAAGAAATTAATTCTGTAATACTGCCGCCGCCCATTTGATGATTATATTCTCTTAACGTTTTATCTTCTATTAGCTTTGTAAATGTTGCATTTACATTTTTAATTTGACCAATTATACCGCTTTTCGCGATATTAACAAGTTTGATGAATGCAGGTGCATACGCCGTTTTTATAGCTTCTTGAAGAACAACATTATTTTTATGGGCAAGTTCAAATAAATATTTAGTTTCACTTACAGATAATGTCATTGGTTTTTCACATAAAACATGTTTCTTCTTTAAAATCGCCTGTTTTGCATATTCAAAATGCGATTTATGCGGGGTCGCAATATATATAGCATCGACGGCTTCTAAAAAATCATCATAATTTGATGAATATATATTTAACTCATGTTTATTGGCAAAGAGTTCAGCTTTTTCTTCATTTCTGCCAAATACAGCTTCTGGTGTCACACCGCTGATAAAAGGGAGTTCTGACATCATTCTATTGGCAATACGACCATAACCAACAATTCCTAGCTTGACAATTGAATTATACTTATCACGCAGTTCTGTCGATGAAATTCCTTTTGTTCTTTCAATATAAACAACATCACAATATTCTTTCAAATAATCAAACTTGCCAAGCCAATCAGAACCTATTGCAAAAATATCAATATCATATTTTTTTATATCATTAATTTTTTGTCCAAAATACTCTTCTATAATTATCTCATCAGCAATGCCTAAAGATTTTACATTATTAATCCGTTCCATCAATGATTGTTGCACATTTAACTTTCCTCGATTAAAATCATAGTCTTCACTGGTAACTCCGACAATTAAATAGTCACCTAATTCTTTTGCCTTTTTTATTATATTAATATGACCTTTATGTAAAAGATCAAAAGTACCATAAGTAATGACTTTTTTCATATCATATTGCCTCATCAATCATATCAATTAATTCCATTGTATCTTTATAATTTTCTTCTGTTTTGATTGGACTTTGGAAAAAAGAATGACCGGCAATTTTCTTAGGGAAATTATAAAAATCTCCCCAATAATTGTGCAAATGCATATATGCTTTATTTGGACAATTAAAGCTCTTCCCCTCAAATTCAATTTTCTTTAAAGGAAATATTTCATCATAGGGACAAAGGACTCTTTTATACGCAAAACATTCATATCCAAGGAATAAATATGCTTTTTCTGGAGGTTTAATTCCCTCAAGTAATTCTTTTTCATAAATATTTTGAATTTGTTCCTTATACCAGACAGGCAAAATCGAATGTGTTTTAAATTTTAAATTTTTCAAATTTTCTTTAATAACAGGCATTTCACTATATAATTTTTTTATTTTTGCTATTAAGATATTATATTTTTCAGAATCAGGAATACCAACACTATTTCCTGAATAAAATGGGAAAACATCAACTTGAGCATTAGAACTCTTATAAGATATTCTAATTATGTCACCATCAGAATAATAAAAACCATCTTTGCAAAAGTCTGCAATAACTGTTTTGAATTTTTCATAATCATCTTTAGTCATTGCAATATCAATATCATCATCCCACGGGATAAAACCTTTATGTCTGACGGCACCAAGTAAAGTACCAAATTCTAACCAGTATTTGATATCGTGCTTTTCAAGAAATGCAACTAATTTTTGTAATATCCCTAAAGAAGATAACTGCTGTAGTCTGTCATCACCTTTTACAGGTGGTAATGCTGTTATATCAATACTATATTTTGTTAAATTAATTAAATTATCTAATTTTGCTTCGATTGCACGAATTCTAGTTAGATTTTCATCAACTTGAGTTTGTTTTAATTTTCTTTTAACCTTAATTTTCAGACCACATATTGTTATCACTTTATGTTTATTATTTTTATGATTAGTAACAGAAAAAATATTTTTTAAGATATGTTTTTTGTGTTCTTTAATAAGCCAAAAAATATATGGATATTTAACAATGAACATATATTCTTTTTTCCTTTCTGTGTTGAAATTTTTAAAAGTACACCCATCTTTAATAGCAAGTTTGAACAATTCTTGCATTCTTTTATAAAATTTATTTTTATATTTTGAATTGATTCGTTTAAAATAACCCTCTGCACCGAGAAAACAGGATATCCAAAAACATTCCATTGCATCATCATTAAACTTATTATTTTTTATTAAAATTTTTCTTGCTTCATCTCTTTTTAATAAATAATTAATTGTTGACAAATCTCCAATATTAGTAGATGAGCCTTGAGTGTCAAATCTATAAAAATAATAAGGTTTATCACTGTATAAAATTTTATTTGCATGCGATAAAATTTCAGCATTCCAAGTTATATCTTGATACATCCTATTATCTTCCATCATTTGTATATTATTTGTAGATAAAAAACTTTTTCGATATAATTTATTCCATGGGTAAGCCGCCTGTAGCAGCATTTGTGGATGCGTAGACAGGTTTATCATGCTATCATTAAGCGGCGTAGTGGAAAAATAGCGATGTACATTGTAACTGAATTTTTTAGAATCTTTAATTACAAAGAAATCACTTACAATAAAATCAGCATCC
Organism: Candidatus Gastranaerophilales bacterium; assembly: GCA_944323595.1. Classification (GTDB taxonomy): domain Bacteria; phylum Cyanobacteriota; class Vampirovibrionia; order Gastranaerophilales; family Gastranaerophilaceae; genus CALUVN01. The sequence goes on from CALUTF010000002.1 coordinate 97,322, forward strand.
GTATCTTTGATTTTATTATAAAGTTTTTCATACATATCCGGTTCAATCCAATCGTCAGATTCAACTAGACCTATAAATTCACCTTGCGCAACTTCAATCCCTCTATTACATGCAGTACCGTAACCGCCATTTGTTTTATGGATAACCCTGATCCGATTATCTTTTTCAGCATACTCATCACAAATCTGCGGACAATTATCAGGGCTGCCATCATCAACTAAAATAATTTCTATATTTTTAAATGTTTGCTTGATAACACTTTCAATACATTCTCTTAAATATTTCTCAACTTTATAAACTGGTATTACAATTGAAATTTCCGGTTTATTCATAGTTACTCCTTTAATATTTCTAATTTAATCCGCGTATTTTTTCTGCTCTTTTTAGCTTTTCTTTCCAAAGAATACGTTTTGCCTCGTAGTGTTCTCGCTTTTTGCCTAACATTATTTTGGAAAACAATTTGTATCTCCAGTAAGCAAGTACATTTTTCCGATATGAGCTTACGCAGGCAAAATCTTCTTTACTCAATGCTGATTTATTTTTTATACCTGCAAACATTCTTTGTAAAATTATTTCGTAATACGGAGTTCTGCGCGCATACTGCCACCAGAGATATGCTAAATCTTCACCAGGATTATTCCACGGTTTTCCTCTACCAGCATAATGTACAATTTTGGCGTTATCCCTATCGTGCGAATATTGTTGGCGAGTTTTCGGAGGCATAAAGTCAATTATTTTTGCATATATGTTATTAACAATTGGCACATTCCAAGTTGTTGCAATATACTTTATATTTGATTGAAAAAAACTATTCAAGGCATCCTGTTCCAGAATTCTGTATTGTTTTTTTTCTAATAAATCTAATAGTATGCAAGAATAGTTGTTTATATTAAATTCATTAGTATTAATAAGCATGACACCGGTATTAAAATATTTATATAAATCATTTAGCGCCAACTGTTCTGTTCCATATTTAGCCCAGTCAGCAAGTGGATTATTTATAAATGCGTGCCACATTAGGTCTTGACATGCAGCTATTGAATATCCTTCTAAATTTATAGAGTATAAATCATAAATATCTGCATTGAATACTAAATCAACGTCAGTATAAATAACTTTTGAATAATTTTTTAAAATAATGGGGGCAGTCAACCTAAAATAACATTCAAGATTATATCTAGAATGAAATTTTAAATTATATTTAGAAATTATATTCATCGGATTAATAAATCTCAAAGAGATATTCATGTATGCCGATACTTGTTTGTATAGCTTAGATTTGTCCTTATCGCCAATATTTCTTTCAAAAATGATAATGTCATAATTATGTTCTGATGAAGAATTATGAATTAATGATTGTAAACAAACAGACAAATATGGAACATATTCATTACTGCTACTCATTGCAATTGCAACGTAATTATCTTTCCATACTGGTTCAAGCACTTCTATTGTGTTGCAATCAACATTACTTTCCATCATCAAAATCCCCTTTTACCTTTTTATTCAACACAATATACATTGTGTTGAGCTTTTTGCTGTAATACTTACGGTAACAATATTAACACAAAAATAATAAAACAATAGTTTTTACATTATACGTTGAATTTTTGTTACATATTGACAGCAGAAATCGCCTGTATTCCTCTTGTTTTCCCTATTCTCAACACAATGTATATTATGTTGAGCAATATACAAAGAAAATTTTGTGATGAAGCCTGGTATAAAAAACAACAAAATATGACAGTAGAATGATAATTTGTTACAGGTAGGGACATAATAAAACATGCAGTGCCTGGGAGTATAGATCGTTTGGAAAAATCGTTTGAGGATGGGAGAAAGGTTAAAATATGCAACAAGATAAAATAAAAGTTTCTGTATTAACACCAATTTATAATCATCCATTAATATATGTAAGACAGTGTCTAGACAGTCTAAAAGCACAAACACTAGAAGAAATAGAATTTATTCTTATAGATAACGATGCACCAAATGAAGCTAAACAAGTTCTTGAAGAGTATAAAAATCTGGACGAACGATTCAGAATAATACATATAGAAAAAAATCAGGGCTATGGTTATGCTATGAATATTGGACTTGAAGCAGCCAATGGTGAATATATAGGCATAGTAGAATCCGATGACTGGGTTGAATCCAATATGTATGCGTCCTTATATAATTTAGCTAAGGTAGAAAATGTTGATATCGTTGTTTCTCAACTTTTTTTCTATTATAGCAAAAAACAAGAAAATATTTATACAAACAAATTTCCTAAACAATATTGGAATAAAAAAATAACCGATTTTTCAAATATAGTGTGGTATATCGATAAGATTACTGCGCATTGGGCCAAAATATATAGAAGAGAAATGATTACATCATCTGATATAAATTTTAATACCGCAAAATTTTCTTGTCCTGACGTAGGCTTTTTGTATAAAACATTTATTAACGCTAAGAGTATGTATATAACTCCTGAAGCATACATACATTATAGGAGAGATAACGTAAATTCAACAATAAATTCAGGTGATACACATGCAAATAATATGTACAATGAACATTTATATATAGCTGAATATCTAGAAGCTATAGATTGCCCTCAGTACGTATGGGATATAAAACTAAAACATGAATTTACTTCTTTGTTATATAACTATTACAATAGATGCAAAAAAACAAAGTTAGACTACGCAAAAAAAATTTCTACACAAATAAATAAATATAAGCAAAAAAAAGTTATAAGTTGGAAATATTTCGATAAAGATGAAATTAAACGGCTCCAACTAATTTCGCAGCATCCATTCCTTTTTTATTTAACATCCTCGTCCCACAAAAAACAAGATAATAAAAAACAAACATCACATAAACTATATAAATTTTGCGGAATAAAAATAAGCCTAAATAAAAGCAAAAATTATTGGAGTAAATTTAAAGAAAACTTATTTTCTGTTTACGAAAATAATCAAAAAACACATAAAATTGTAAAGATTTTAGGTTTTAAAATAAAATATAAAATAAAAAAACAAGAAAAATACGAGATATATCAATTATTATTCAAAAAACTTTATAACGCCTGGTGTACATTTCACATCGAAGCGTTACTTAATGAATATGAGCTAATTATAGATAATCCTACTTATTGGGAGAAAATGCATAAATGGACATGGCTTATATTTGCTAGTGCCCTAATAGAAAAAGAGAGGTATAGCGAAGCAAAGATTTTATTACGACGATATATCAGACGTTACAAATATCATGATATATTCAGATTTTTACCTGTTGCAAATTTTGCCTATTTAAATGGTTATATAGATGAAAATCTACAAAAAGCATCCTATGTTTTTCAACAGCTAGAAACAAATAAAAATAAGCACATTTTAGAAAAATACATAAAAAATAAAAATATTGCTATAGTTGGTAACTCTGGTCGAGAATTAGATAAGAAAAGAGGAAGAGAAATTGATAATCACGAAATTGTCATTAGATGTAACAACTTTCCGTCCGGGTATGAGGTAGACTACGGTTCAAAAACTAATATCTGGTGCCATGGAATAGGTGCTTATAAAAATGATATCAATGAACAACGTGATTTATCAAAATTTGATTTAATCATTTGGTATCAAGATTTTTGGCATAAACAAATTCATTACAATCATCTTGATATATTATATAGAGATTTAAAACAATATAGTGACAAAATTACATATATCCACGAGCATTATCATAAGACATTTTTAAAAGATTATGATGTAAAATTTCCAACAACTGGAGCTCTTATTATACATACAACTCACGAGATTAATGGCTCATTTGACAATATTGATATATATGGATTTTCTTTTTTAGATGCCACTCCGGATAATAACCACTATTTTGATAAGGTATGCAGATTAACAATAGACCACAATATAAATTTGGAAAGAGAGGCATTAAAAAAAATGTATAACAAAAACAAGATTAATAATACTTTAGAAGGAGAAAAAGAATATGTCTAAACCGGTAGTAATAGCAGAAATAGGCTGTAATCATAAAGGCGATATGGCAATTGCTCATAAGATGATTAAACTTTTAGGAACTTTTAAATTATTAAACGAAAATTCCTATATTGATATTGTTAAATTTCAGAAAAGAACCAACAAAGAACTTTTAACGCCGGAAGAATACAATGCACCACATCCGAATCCTGCCAATAGCTACGGTAAAACTTATGGTGAACACCGTGAATTTTTGGAATTTGATTTGGAGCAAAACAGACAATTAAAGGAATGGTGCGAAGAAGAAGGTCTGATTTATTCCACCTCGACATGGGATTTAACTGCAGCAAAAGAGATTGTATCGCTTAATCCAAAACTAATAAAAGTGCCCTCTGCGAGCAATCTAAATTTTGACATGCTAGAATATCTTAGAGATAATTACAATGGAGATGTGCATCTTTCTTTCGGAATGACAACTCATAAAGAAGAGCAAAAAATTATTGACTTTTTCAAAGCAAAAAACAGAGCTAAAGATCTTGTAATTTATGCATGCACATCAGGGTACCCGGTACCTTTTGAAGATATTTGTCTGCGTGAAATTACAAGACTTAAAGAAACCTATGGCAACGATGTAAAAGCAATCGGATTTTCAGGACACCATTTGGGTATTGCGGTTGATATTGCGGCACTTGCTCTCGGTGCAACTTATTTTGAGCGACACTTTACGTTGGATAGAACCTGGAAAGGTACCGACCACGCTGCGAGTTTGGAACCACAAGGGCTTCAAAAGTTAGCGAGAGATCTCAGACAAACATACCTGGCTCTTCAATATAAACCTAAAGAAATTCTGGATATTGAAGAAGTACAACGGAAAAAATTAAAAAGATTGTTAGAAAGAGTATAAAAATGGATAAAAATATAATAAATTCAATAAAAAAAGATGAAGTATTTGCTATTATTCCGGCACGTTCCGGCTCCAAAGGGGTCAAAAATAAAAATATCAAATTGCTATGCGGATATCCAATGATTGCATATTCAATCATTGCGGCAAAACTCTCGCCTGCAATAAAACGGGTTATTGTAACAACAGATTCTCCTGAATATGCAAAACTTGCAAATAAATATGGTGCTGAAACACCTTTTTTAAGACCTGCAGAAATATCACAAGATTACTCTACTGATTTAGAATTTATGGAGCACTGTATTAACTGGCTTTATGAAAACGAAAAAAGTGTACCGGAATATTTTGTGCATTTAAGACCGACAACACCATTAAGACAACTTGAATACATTGAAAAAGCTGTCACGGAAATTAAAAAAGATAAAAATTCAACATCGCTCCGTTCTGCACATATATCAACACACCCGCCGTTCAAATGGTTTAAGATGTCTGAGGATGGATACTTTAGAAGTATTCTTGGCGTAGCAACCAATGACGAAGCCAACAATCCGAGGCAAAAATTTGACAATGTATACATCCCTGACGGATATGTCGATGTATTAAAAACTGAATTTATTGTTAAGAATGATTTAATGCATGGTCAGAATATGGTGCCTTTTATTGTACCGGAAATTGTTGATATTGACGCTAAAAAAGATATTGAACTTCTGGAATATTTTATTCAAAAATACAATTCTGAAATATTTAAATATTTAACAGAAAACTTTGAAAAGGAAAATATACAATGAAAATTTTAATGATAGGGCTTGGCTCCATAGGGCAAAGACATTTAAGAAATATAAGAAAATTATACGGTGATAGTGTAGAAATTATAGCATATAGAGTAAGAGGTTTGAAAAGAACATTCTCTGATGACATGAAAATCAGGGAAAATGTTGTCCTTGAGGATGAATTCAATATAAAAACATACTCAGACCTGGATGAAGCACTTAAAACGAAGCCTGATGCGGCTTTCATAACAAACATCACATCTTTACATGTTGAATGCGCGATAAAGTGTGCAGAAAATGGCTGCAACTTGTTTATTGAAAAACCATTATCATATAACCTTGACGGGGTTGAAACGCTTCAAAAAATAGTAGAAAATAAAAAAATAATAGCATATATGGGCTTCCAAAATCGCTTCCACCCGTGTGTTAAATATCTAAAAGAAATCATTAACAATAAAGAAATAGGGGATATACTTTCTGTTAATATGGAAGTGGGAGAACGATTAACAACAATGCATACCTACGAAAACTATGCTGAAACATATATGGCAAGAAAAGATATGGGAGGCGGCGTTGTATTAAATCAACAGATACATGAAATTGATTACATTACAGATATCTTAGGTATGCCATCATCAGTATTTGCAATGGCAACCAAAAACAACGCATTAAACATTGATGTTGAAGATAATTCATCTGCAATATATGATATCAATGGTATACCTGTATATATTCACTGTGATTTTATGCAATATCCACCATCAAGAATCTGTAAAGTTATCGGAACAAAGGGGTATATCACTATTGACATAATACATAACTATTTAGAAATAGCCTTAGATGACAAAATAACCAAAATAGAATTTAAAGAGTTTCAACGCAATGATATGTTCATAGAAGAATTAGAAGACTTTATGAAATGTATCGAAAAACAACAAAAACCATTAGCATCACTTGAAAGCGGAATAAAGACGTTAAAAATTGCGCTTGCGACATTGGAATCAGCAAAAACCTCACAAAAATTAAGAATTTAAGGAGTACAATTATGAATAATAAATTAGCAGAAAAATTCAATTTAGATAAAAAAATTGGTATAATTACGGGAGCAGCAGGTCTTCTCGGATATCGCCATGCTGACGCGATTCTAGGAGCAGGGGGGGGGGTTGTATTACTGGATATAAACGCTGATGCTCTAAAAAAAGAAAAAGAATATTTTGAAAATTTATATCCAAATGCCATAATTGAAATTTTTCAAACAGATATTACAAAAAGAGCAGACCTCGAAAAAGTTAGAGATGAATTGCTTAAAAAATATAAAAAAATTGATATCTTGATTAACAATGCAGCTAATAATCCCAAAATGGAGGCAAAATCAGAAAACATGGGAGCAATAAGATTTCATAATTTACCTTTAGAAATATGGAATAAAGATATTGCTGTCGGCTTGACAGGTGCATTTTTGTGCTGCCAGGTTTTCGGAAAAGTTATGGAAGACAATAACTCAGGTGTCATCTTAAATATTTCGTCAGACTATGGTGTGATATCACCGGATCAAAGAATTTACAGAAAAGAGGGATTAAAAGAAGAAGAACAAACTGTTAAGCCTGTTTCTTATTCTGTAACAAAACATGGTATTATAGGTTTGACAAAATATCTTGCAACTTATTGGGCTAAAAACGGAATAAGAGTAAATACTCTTTGCCCGGCTAGTCTATTTAATAATCAACCGGAAGAATTTGTTGAAAAAATATCAAAATTAATTCCAATGGGTAGAATGTCAGATCCGGATGAATATCCGGCTACAATACTGTATATGATATCATCAGCAAGTTCTTACATGACAGGAGCCACAGTTATACTTGACGGAGGTCGTACAATATGGTAATTAAGCTTTTTGCTACAGATGTTGACGGAACAATGACTGATGCATGCATGTATTATGCAGAAAACGGCATTGAATTAAAAAAATTCAATTTCAGAGACGGCATGGGATTTAAATTGCTCCGGGATGCAGGGATTAAAACTGCAATAATAACATCTGAAAATACTACTATCGTACAAAAAAGAGCAGATAAATTAAAAGTTGATTATCTTTCAATGGGCACATGGACTAAACTTGACTTTGTTAAAAATATTTGCAAAGATTTAAATATATCTTTAGATGAGGTTGCATATATCGGCGATGATATCAATGATATTGAATTACTGGATGCTGTAGGATGCAAGGCTTGCCCAAATGATGCAGTAGCGAAAGTAAAAAATATTAATGATATAATAATTTTAGCCAATAAAGGCGGAGACGGAGCAGTAAGAGAATTTATAGAATTAATTCTGGAAAAGCAAAGTAAATAAATGATGAATTCACTTATAACAAAAATCAAACAAACACAGGCATATGTAAACTATTCGCGGATGTGGCCCTATGTGAAGCCATACTGGTTCAGAGCACTTATGGCAGTACTCATTTGTATCCCGATTGGGTCGCTCGACGCTGTCATTGCTCTTGCGCTTAAACCTTATATGGATTTGGTCATGGTCGAAAAAACCGTAGAATCCCCATGGTATATTCCTTTCGGTATAGTAGCTTTTACCTGTATTCAAGGTATGCTTAACTACCTTGCAACTTACCTCAACACGTGGGTCGGCGGTAAAATTACTAATGACCTCAAATTCAATCTGTTTAAAAAAATGCTTACATTTGAAACAGCTTACTTTGACAGAAAAAAATCAGGCGATATCGTATTTAGATTTAACAATGACGCAGATACAGCCTGCGCAGGGCTGCTTGATAATTTGAAAACATTTGTTTCAAGACTATTTTCATCCATTTCGCTTGTCGGGGTTCTTATATATAACTCATGGCAGCTAGCAATTATTGCAATTGTGGTTCTCGGATGCGCATTCCTGCCGCTTGCAAAAATCAGAGAAAGAATTAAAAGTGTCATGGATAAATCTGTTGCAGCCGGCTCTACTATTATCACAGCATACAATGAAGCTTTTGCAGGCAACAAGACTATAACATCTTATAACCTTGATACTTATCAGGAAAATAAATTCAAAAATAATCTTAACAACATATTCAGCCTGAAAATAAAAATGATACAGAGAACAAGCTGGCTCTCACCAATGATGCACGTAATTGTATCTGTAGGTATAGGGCTTGCAATAGGCTACGGCTCACATCTTATTTTGACAAAACAGATTACAAGCGGCAACTTTGTTTCATTTATCACCGCATTAATTATGCTTTATACGCCTATAAAAAATCTGGGGAACAACTTTAATGCCGTACAATTCTCATTTATGGCAATTGAACGTGTGTTCAACGTACTTGACGCAAAACCGGCAATAAAAGACAAACCTGAAGCAGTAGCATTAAAATGTGTACACGACAGTATAGTATTTGACCACGTTAACTTTGAATACATTAAAAACAAACCTGTTCTTAAAGATATAAATTTATCAGTAAAAGCAGGTGAAACTATTGCACTGGTCGGGAATTCCGGTGGCGGAAAATCTACAATAGTGAGCTTGATACCAAGATTCTACGATGTAAAATCAGGTGCGATTAAAATCGACGGAATTGATATCAGAGATTATACACTTAAATCTCTTAGAGCAAATATTTCAGTAGTATTTCAGGATAACTTCTTATTTTCTGGAACAATAAAGGAGAATATACTTTTAGGCAAACAGAATGCTACTGATGCGGAAATAAAGAAAGCCCTTGAAATGGCATATCTTGATGAATTTGTAAAAACACTCAAAGACGGTATAAATACCTATATCGGAGAACGTGGGATTTTACTTTCAGGCGGACAAAAACAGCGTGTAGCAATTGCACGTGCATTTATCAAAAATGCGCCGATAGTAATTCTTGACGAAGCCACAAGTGCCCTTGATAACAAATCAGAAGCTATCGTACAAAAAGCAATTGATAACCTGATGAAAGATAAAACTGTATTTGTAATAGCACACAGATTATCTACCGTACAGAATGCACACAGAATAGCCGTAATAAATGAGGGTAAACTGGCAGAATTAGGCTCTCATGATGAATTAATGCAAATCGAAAACGGCTTATACAAAAACCTTTATAACATGCAGTTTAAGAAACAAGAGGTTGCGGTGTAATGGGAAAAATATTGAATATTAACACACACGACACCGCAAGCAAGCAAGCAAGCAAGCAAGCAAGCAAGCAAGCAAGCAAGCAAGCAAGCAAGCAAGCAAGCAATTATGACAATAATTTAAACATACAACATCATTTAGATGATGTATATTCTTATCCTTGTACTACGTAGTACAAGGATTTTTTGTGCTGGAAAAATTATAGGGAGAAAAATAATGAAAAAAGATAAAATAGTTGTAACCGGAATTTATACAAACAGTTATAAAGATGTTGTTAATTTACAGATACACAGTTGTAAAGATGATTATAAATTTGATTATAGATATATAACAGATGAAGAATGGCAAAGTGCAAAAACATCAAAAGATTTTGCTTTCTGGGGCGGCAACATTATCAAAACTCAGCTGGTAATAGATAAAATCAAGGAAAACTTTGGCAGCATAATACTTGTGTGCGATGCAGATTTGGTATTTTTAAAATCTACTGAAAAACAAATAAGGAAAGAATTAAAACATTTTGATACATTATTTTTACAGGAAAGATTTGATAAAAAACATCAATACGAAAAAGCAAAAGCCAATATAAATATAGGTTTTGTAGCAATAAAATGCAACGAAAAGAATTTAAATTTTTGGGAAGAAGTACAAGCAAAAACACAGCAAACACACGGATGGGATCAGGAAATAGCCAATGAAATATTACTTGACAAGAACTATAACTTAAAATGGAAACATTTTTCTCAAAAATTCGCAAACGGCAACGACATTACCATAAAAAATATCAAAAAAGTTTTTATTGGAACATCATGCGGAACTATTGCGACAAGAAATAAATTGACTAAAGTTGAATATTTGCAAAGATTAATAAAATATTCACACAGTAAGAACAATGAATGGTTTGATGAGAATACATTATCAACCAAGAAAAACAAACCTTTTGAATACATATTTTCATTAAAAAATTCACCTGATAAAAAACATAAAATAGTCAGAGTACTTGGGGTAAAATTAAAATTTAAATTAAAAAATAAGAATTCCGATTCAGAAGAAAACACAAACTTAAAATTATACTATTTACAAAAGACCAATATTCTAGCTGCGCATATTCATCCCAAAACTTTTGGTGAATACAGAAATATACACAATGGGAAAAAAGTAGCCATTATAGGTTGCGGACCTACACTCAAAAATTATTATCAGCTAAAAGATACTATACAGATAGGTGTTAATCGTTCATTTTTAAACCAGAATATAAAATTAGACTATTTATTCATTCAAGATAGACTAGAGCATGATATGGATGCTGCAAATGAGTATTTACCGTATAGCTGTAAAAAGTTTTATGGAATAATACCAGAATTAAGATTTTCAAAATTAAAAAAAGATATACTGCAAATATCAAACCAAGATATTTGTAACGCTAATGCTAATATCTATATTATTGAAGATAAAGTTAGAAATAATTGGGCAAATAATTTAGAAATAGAACCAGTCGGAGATTGGTGCGGAAGTGTATTTTCAGCACTTCAATTCGCATTATACACGAATCCAACTCATATATATATTGTTGGCTGTGATTGCACATCAAATGGGCACTTTTATGCTGAAAAAACTAGCATATTTAAAAATAAAAATCTTGATTTAACATATCAGAAAAAAACTTGGCTTTTGTTAAAAAACATCATATCAAATTTATATCCAAAAACAGAAATAATATCTGTCAATCCTGTTGGGTTAAAAGGATTATTTAAGGATGTCTATACGCAAAGTTATGTTGATGAACATCCGGAACTTCTTAACGAAAATATTGAAATTCTAAAACAGGAAAATATTGCAGCAATAAAATAAGCGGAGGAACTATGAAAAAAAATTATAAAAGAATAATATTTTATGCATATAGAGATGACAGAGGTCCTTTAGGAGGACCGGGCGGTGTATTGTATCTACAAAACAGAATTCTTGGCAGTCAATTTCAGGGCATTCCTTTGAAATACAGATTTAGAAGTAAAAAGAAACTATTCAGACAACGCATAAAAAGCTTTTATAAAGGTGCAATACTACAAATTTTTGCAAATGAATTGTTTAAATCAAATACATATTATATTTGCAACGATATAGGAACAGCGTTTGCACTGGCTATACTTAAACGGGATTACTCACTAATTTACCACCAGCAAGGTCCAATTATTGAAGAATTAACAAACTTTGGTTTAAATTTCAAATTACTAAGAAAACCAGCACTCCGCATTATTGAAAAAATTGCTTTTAAAAACGCAAAATCTGTTCACTTTCCATCAAAGGGAGCAGAAGAAATGTATTTTAACAGCAAATTCCGTACCTGCAATAGAAACGAAGTCAAAGTTGGAAAAGTTCTCCATAACACCATTGATATAAAACAATACCCTGCATTAATAGAAAAAGATACTGGCAAACTCACTTTTCTCTCTGTCGGTACACTAACAACAGCAAAAGGACAGGATTTAGCACTGGATTTTATGGATGAATTAATGAAAAGGACTAATAAATCAATAAGACACATAGTTGTAGGAGTTGGACCTTTAAGAAATATCGTCGTACAAAAAGGGACAGAACTACAAAATAAATATCCTAATTATGAATTCATCTACCGCGACAGACTGCCGCACAATGAAATAATGAGATTAAATGAAATTTCAGACATCTATCTTATGATGCACAGAATTTCAATATTTGATTTAGCAACACTTGAGGCTATGAGTAAATCAAGCGCAATCATTTTGTCACAGGTTGGCGGCAACATTGATTTTAATGTTGAAAATAATGTAATACTTGTTAATCCTGAAAATTACAAGCCTGCAGTAGAGCAGCTGCTCAATGCTGATATTGAAGAGCTCAAAGCTAAAAATTTTGAAGTTTTTGAAAAATACTTTTCAAGAAATGCGTTCAAAGAAAATTATACCGACTTGCTCGAAAATATAGTAAAATAAAATATCTATTGACTTTGTAAGAGAAAATAGGTAAGATAAAGTTAGCCAAAACTAACAAAGGTATATTATGCTAATCAAACCAGTTATGTGTTACTCAGCACAGAGAAGAAATTTATATGCAGTACAAAATAGACCGGTAACTTTTTCATCAGGGTGTAATAATGAAAATTGTCTGAAAACACAAATTTCAGATTTACGGGTATTTAATCACCATATTTATGAATACAAAAAGGGGCTTCGCAGGTTGATTCTGACCACAGAAAAGGGTGAGTATCAGGATACAATTGAAAAAAGACTTAATCACGAAAAAATTCCATATCTGATTAATCCCGTGGGCAACGGTAAAATTAACGTATTTTTTGGCGATGAACGCTGCGTTAAAGTAGCTGCAACACTGAATCCTAAACTTAATCTGCTTTCTCCTGAACAAGACTTTATTCTTGGAATAATGCTTGGATATGACAGGGTTATGCAATGTGAAAGGTATCTCAAATTCAAAGATAAAGAACTTAACCGCACCGGTACAATGATTTAATACAAAAATTATTTTGAAAGAATATTGTCTAAATAATCACTTGTTAACTTAAGTCTGAGTTTTTGTTCTGGTACCATCTTACGCATAATCTTCAATGTATTGATAACACCGCCTGAAGAAACTTTTAAATTGCATAAATCTTCAATAACATTATTCCACATAATTTTATCAGCCGGACAGGTGCCTAAATCAAGATTACATTTCATACCCGCAAGTATAATTTTCTTTAAAAGCTGCCGTCTTGCAGGCACTGCTTCCTCACTGTAACCTGCAAATGTTTCGATGTTCATTTTTTCTAAAAATACACTCAGCATTTCAGCAATAGAATTAGGATTTTTTATACAAGTTGGTACAATTTCATCGGTAATCCTCAATGTATTGCCAACAAGCACAAAATTATTAGGATTCTTGAAATCAAAAGTATAATTATTAAAACCTCTTCCCATCTTATTCAGAGTATCAAAATCTTTTGCAATTGCATCAAACGCTCTTTGCGGAACAGCTGCAAATTTAGGCAGGTAAATATTTTCATAATACGCCTGAGCATCATCCGGTAAAAGGGAGGCTAACATGTTTTGCGGGACACCGGCTTGAGTATGTCTTCCACAGGAGGAAACATTTTTCAGAATCTTAGCATGAGTAAAATTTGCGACAGGCTCACCGTAATAAGTTTTTAAAGCTCCAAATTTTTTCTTTGGTATATTTTCAAAATAGAATAAATCAGCTCTTAAATTGGGCAGCTTAACCGCATACTTGTCATCAATTTTATAAACTCTGCCATGAAACCCAGCACCCAAAAGTCTTTGACTACCAAAAAGCTTTGAAACTAAATCATTAAACGCATTACTAAGATTAAGAGCATCTTTTTTGCAAACGCGACGCTTGATAAGGACTTCGTCAAGTTGTTTGGAAAATACACATTTATGCCCGAATGAGGGATATTGTTTTTTGTTTTGACTAATTACACTGTTACAACTTAAATGACTCTGAATTTTCATACTAGCAACAAAACACAAAAATATAAATTTTTGCCACGTAACAAAATATTACATAAATTTATATTTTATTGACTATTTAAATAGTGGGTAATATTATAAACTTGTTAATGGTCCAGGAGTTTTTATATGTCTGCAAATCCAAATGAATTGAGTATAAAAATAAATGAAAATTCAAAAATGAAAAAATTTTTCATACTGCTTTTAATGTTACTACTTCTGCTAATTCCGATAGGGTTCTGGTTTGGAATAATTAAAGACAGGGAATCTTATAAACATGATGCAATAAAAGATGTTGCATCAGCCTGGGGTGATGTACAAGTCTTTAGCTGCCCAACAATGTCATTTGAACGCAAGAAAGACAAAACCACTGAAACAGTGTATTTAACGCTTAATGACTACAATGTTGATATAAATATAATAACAGAAGTTCGTAAAAAAGGAATTTTTACAGTACCGGTATACACGGCGGAAGTAAAATTAAAAGGAGATTTCACTAACACATACGGCAACCTTTCAGATAAAGAGATTACAACCTCAATTCAAGTTGGCGACTCAATAGGTTTTATTGAAGAACCAAAATTCAAAATAAACGATAGACCGGAAAAGCTAACGCAAGATACAAAATACATATCCAAATTAGGGAATACAGGTAAAAACATTCCATTTGAAATAAGCTACAAAATTAGAGGTTTGAATGAACTTTTTGTAAATCTTGGCGGTCAGATAAACAATATAAAAATAAAAGGCAACTGGGCAGATCCCAGTTTTACAGGGAATTTTTTACCATCTAAACGTGAAATCACAAAAGATAGATTTAATGCGGAATGGCGGGTTCCAAAAGTTGCAACGACAAATGTTGCAACTGTAAATCCTGCTCCGGTTGCAAAATATAACTATGAGGATATTGACAGGAACGCAAAAGTCGGAGTCTCACTTTTAATGCCTGTAGACAATTACAGAATGGCTACAAGAGCATTAAAATATTCATTTTTATTTATCACTTTGACATTCTTAAGCTATTTTATATATGAAATAACAGACAAAAGTAAAAAACGCATCCATCCGCTGCAATACCTGCTTTTAGGCGGTTCAATGCTTATATTTTATCTACTTTTGGTTTCAATATCTGAATTTGCACCATTTATTGCGGCTTATATAATTGCATCCTTTATGACAATTTCATTAATAAGTACCTACACATATTACGTTATTACAAAACAAAAAAACAAGAAATTTTCAATATTAATTACCGTATTACTTGTGATATTATACACATTCTTATATATATTACTAATGCTGCAGGATTTAGCACTATTAATTGGAAGTTTAGGACTATTCCTGATATTAGCACTTATAATGTATGCAACCAGAAATGTAGACTGGTATAACGAGAGTTAACAAAAAGGAGGGTATATGAATATTAACAAAGTAAGCACGATTAAATTTGGAAATTATCCGCAAAACAATCAGCAGCAAAGCAGTAAACCAAAATTTGAGTCAATGAACGAGTCTGACAAATTAAATGTTATCTATGGCCTGCTGAAAGATATAAGGATTAATCAGGAATATAATGCGGAGGTAGTAACTGCAAATCAGGCAAATAACCATACTGCAAACAAATGGGCTTTTCAAATTTTAACAGATAAGAGCATAACAACAGATAAACAACACGAATTGATAGCCGATGCATTTGAACGCAACTCTATCGGGCAGCTACCAGGCAGACAGGTAGATCAAATAGTATAATAACAAAATAAAATGCCGGGAAAAATCCCGGCATTTTATAAATATACACAAAGTTACATATACAAGGAAATGGAATAACAATTTCAATACCTGCAAAAGATAACTGAATAAAAAACATACTGCAACTCACTCTGCCGAGCAAAATGATTGAGTATCATTTTGCGAAAGGTATGCAAAGGAACAAATGATTTGAAAATTTTTAACAGTAAGTTTGAATATTTACGAAAAACTATATTTCGTTGTTAGTTCACCATTTGGCAACTCAAAAATTATCTTTCCGTTTATGCAATACACATTTGGAATACCATTTTTACGGTTATTTTCCTGTGCTTTTTTTATTGCTCTGTTTCCGAGTTTTAAAAGTTTTTCAGATAATTTTGTCATTATTCAAAATCCTTTATAAATTCATTGTACAAATTTTCACTAAAAATTTCGACCTCGTTATTGGCGTATTGAGCGACTAAAATATACTCTGATGTCCCGTTATAAAATAGATTCCATTCATCAACCAAATCCTTGTAAATATTCCAAAAATTTCCTTTACTACGATAATAACGTCTTATAATATCATTTTTAGGAATATCATGTCCGCCATTTAATACCCGTATTTTTATTCTGTTTTCACATAAAGTCGGATTATCAAGATAAGAATAGATTAAAACAACGAAATATCCTAAATATTTAGCTTTTTGAATAGTTTTTATATGATTCTTACCGGATAAAGTCGTTTCTATTGCAAAAGATTTCCCGCCATTTAGTAGATCTTCAAGTCTTTTTAAGACAATTTTACCGGCTTTAATTTTTACACTTTCAATATTTTCAGGGCAAATTTCTTTTGCAACTTCATCCGCATTTAGAAAATCTAAATTTTCCGATGGTAAAAGCTCACTTGCTAATGTACTTTTACCGCTGCCGTTTGCCCCTGCTATTATATATAAAATTTTATCTTGCATACTATTTGTATCTTAACATAAATAAAAAAAATATATAATACAAAAAATATGCCGCAACTCACTCTGCCGAGCAAAAACTGACTAAATGTCTGTTTTTGCGAGAGGGAACCAAGGACTTCAAAATCCTTTATGGATTTTGACAAAAAAATATGCCGCAACTCACTCTGCCGAGCAAAAACTGACTAAATGTCTGTGTAAAAGAACAACCAGTTCAGGAATATTTGACAACCAGTTCGGGAATTTTTGGACAGGTAAATTTAGAAACCCTAAATAATGTTATAAATTTAAGATTAAAAAGGAATAAATTTTTTTAGAGCGTATTGTAAAAATTTTTAATAAAAATAGCAAAAAAAATATTCAGGATTTTTGTAGTTATAAAGTAGTAGGATATAATAAAGAATTATAGGAGTAAAAATGATTTCTAAAGTACAAGCATATAATGCAAATCAACCTAATTTTACATCAAGAGTTAGAGTTTCTTTTAGATTTGCTAGATTATATACTGAAGGTGCTAGCAATAGAATAAAAAATCAAATTAAAATGCTTGAAAATAATGGAAATAAGGACTTGGTATTATTAGACCGAAATGAAAGTGGAGATAGTATATATTTAAAGGTATACAAAAAAGATAAAAATAAAATAATGGAAAATTTGGGTTCTGCTCCATATACATTAGAAAACACAAAAGAACATAGTCTTGTTGACTTGTACAATAAAGTAGTAAATGAGATAAAAGACGAATTTAAGGAATCTAAATTATCTAAAATTTTGTTTGAATATCTATAAAAAAATATGATTGTAAAGAGTCACATGGTTTGATTATTTTAAAAGAACACCCAATTCAGGAATTTCATTTTTAGCGATTTCCGACTTAAAAAATCAAGATATATTTGAAACACACCCCTATTAGTTCAAAAAAATCAAATTCCTGCAATGTCTGTTCAATGATACTGGTTCTGTCGGTTGGGCATACCTGCCCAACGATAAAAGTGGACATTATTGGGAATCGGGATTTTCTTTGTTTTTTTTTTAGTTTCAGCCTAATTTAAAAATATTCTTTGTAACTTTATGTCCTAATAAAGTCAGATTTCGTTCGATTTAGTTTTTACAACCAAACAGCTTCCGACTGTCTATAATTTAGTATTGTTGGGCAAGTATGCCCAACCTACAATGCTTTGTGCATTACAATGCTGCACCGACACTTGCAGGAATTACGCCCATGGCGGCAGCCCCGTCAAAAAAGGATGGAAATACTATCGCATCAAGTGCATAAGCACCGGCAGCAATAGATACAACCACTATACCCGCTTTTACTGCAGCAGGTAAATTCTCTATAGATTCTCTTACTTCATCGAAAGAAGTTTTTGCTCTTACCCCTAATGAAGTTTCGCCTACAACCATTTGTCCCATCTTTGGAAGCAATATTACACTGTTGTCACCAAGTTTAAAATGTGCGGGTTTGCCGTTTTTGATATTTTCAAGTGCTTTTTCCATCATAGCGGCTGATAATTTTCTTTGCAGTTGTTCTCTTATTTCTTTTTCCTTCTCAAACCATTCTTTGTCACGTTTGTTTAAGTCTTTATCATAGTAATTTGTTAATATAATTTCGTTACTCGGATCTATAATTGAAAGCGAATATCCGCCGTTTTCCATAGGTTGTATATTTACACGATTAACACCAAATCTGAATAGGTGGCGATTATTAAATACCAGACCAATATCGTTGTGCAGTGTCAGGGTATACCAGTTATCCGGCTTATTAACACTGAAATCCCGTGCATATACATATTCCAGCTTATCTCCGCTAATTTGTTTCTTATCTAGAAAAACCATCGCTTTGCGTGCATCACTTAAAGCGTCTGTTATTAATTCAAATTCTTTATGAGAAAGCGGATTGTTAAACTTTACTATCCTTTCTTCAGTATTTTTATACTCATCTCTTAAACCCGAACCAGATGAAAATGGTTTTACAGCACCGATAGAATACAAAGTTTCACCAACCGGCAATATAAATGGATTACCGTTACTGTTTTGTCTTATTGCTTTAAACTTGCTTAGCATTTTTCCGTCTTTAGAAAATGCGACGGCTTCTATTTCGTCACCATTTTTATAAAGAAGGTTAAAATTACCGTTTCTTAATCTGTCAATTTTAAAACCGTGACTATCAAACAGACTATATTTTCCGCTGTAGCCGCCATTTCTGTCAGCCTTCATCTTATACTTGCCATCTATAACAAAACCGTTAAACATAGCATCTATCTGTTTAAATTTTCCGTCATTGATATACGGCAGTGCTTGAAAAATTGCTGACTTATACATTCTGTTATTGAAATAAGGGGAATGTTGAAGGATATGTTGACTGATATCAGGACTGGATATTGAAATTGCTACACCATCGTTTGCTTTGTGAATTTGTATATTATTTTTCGATTTTATTGCTTCTGATGAGTCTGCTGCTGAAATAGTTAATTCCCCGTCAGGTATGTTTAATTTCTCAAGCTCGTTTTGTAAATCGTTTACAAGTTCTATAGCATGTTCAAACATATCTTTTTCAGGATATGGGTTTTTCATATCACAGGAAGATAAACCTGCTGCAATTATTGTAGGAATAATAAGTTTTTTAGCGATTTCAGGCATTTGTTTTTTATCCGATTCTTCTCTTTTTAACGCTCCGAAATTTGTATTCGTTGTTTGTCTGTTTCTGTGAAAATTATTGACATTATAATTTATTCGCATGTTTTCTCCTTATAGATTTGATGGCATTAACTTGAATGTATCTGCACTAAAACTCCTGATTTACTTTTTTTGCTAGTTTGTAGGTAAATTTATTATAAATTTGTAATATTTTTGCATCGTACTGCTATATTAAACGGGGATAGTAGTAGGTTGGGCTTTCAGCCCAACAATGTAAAATCCCAAATTAGATTTGTAGGTTTGGGCATACCTGCCCAATGTAAAAGAACACATGGTTTGATTTCTTGTTACAGATGGTTTGATTATTTTGGTAAACTACCACACTAATTTTTCTCAAAATTGTTGGCAATTTTTCTCAAACTCCTTGTCACTTTTTAGACAGTAATCGGACTTTTTTGCCAGTTCAGGAATTTTATTTTTAGCAAATTCCGACTAAAAAAATCAAGATATATTT